>JAUNSE010000351.1:491-2949 GCA_030539415.1 Desulfovibrionaceae bacterium | reverse complement strand
TTGCTCGCGCCGTCGAGGTAGCAGAAGGGCACCTCGCTGAAGCTCAGCCACTGGCGGATGATCTGCAGCATCTGCACGAACTGGGAGAAGACCAGCACCTTGTGGCCGCCCTCCACGATTTCCTGCACCATGTCCTTGAAGGCCTCGAACTTGCCGGAGGGCAGGTTGTTGGAGAAGCCGGGCATGTCGATCTTGAGCAGGCGCGGGTGGCAGCAGATCTGGCGGAGCTTGAGCAGGGCGTCGAGAATGGACATCTGGCTCTTGGCCATGCCCTTCTCGTCCACGTCGGCCAGCACCTGATCGCGCAGCTTGTGGGCCACGGCCGCGTAGAGCTCGGCCTGGGCCTCCTCCAGGGCGCAGCAGGTGACCGACTCCACCTTGGGCGGCAGGTCCTTGGCCACCTCGGCCTTGGTGCGGCGCAGGATGAAGGGGCGCATGCGCGTGCGCAGGTATTCCAGCGTCTCGGTGTCGCCGTCCTTGATGGGGCGCACGATGCCGCGCTGGAAGGCGTGCTGCGAGCCCAGGAAGCCGGGCATGAGGAATTCGAACAGGCTCCACAGCTCGAAGAGGTTGTTCTCGATGGGCGTGCCCGAGAGGCACAGGCGCAGGCGGGCGTTCAGGCGGCGCACCGAGCGGGCGGTGATGGTGTTCGGATTCTTGATGTTCTGCGCCTCGTCCAGAATGACCGTGTTGAAGTCGAACTTCTGGATTTCCTCGAGGTCGCGGCGCAGCAGGGCGTAGGTGGTGATGATGAGATCGGAGTCCGCGATCTGGCGGAACATGTTCTCGCGGTGCGTGCCGTAGATGATGATGCGCTTGAGATCGGGCACGAACTTCTCGGCCTCGCGGTCCCAGTTGGGGAGCACCGAGGTGGGCACGACGATGAGGTTGGGGCCGGTGAACTTCTCCTCCACCATGTGCTGGATGAAGGAGAGGGTCTGTATGGTCTTGCCGAGGCCCATTTCGTCGGCCAGGATGCCGCCGAAGCCGTATTCCGAGAGGAAGTTGAGGTAGGCCAGGCCCTGCAGCTGGTAGCTGCGCAGATGGGCGTGCAGGCCCTTGGGCTCGGGGATGGCGCGCACTTCCTTGAAGGAGTGGATCTTCTCCCTGAGCTTGCTCCAGAAGGAGTCCGTCCTCGTGTCCGGCACGTCCTCCAGGATGCTGTCCAGCATGGGCGCCTCGAACTGCTTGAAGACGGTCTGCGGGGGCTTCGAGGGGTCGAGGCCCAGGGCCGTGAGCTTGTGGGCTATGCGCTGCAGCCATTCCTCGGGCAGGGAGGTGTAGGAGCCGTCCTTGAGCTGGACGTAGCGCTTGCCGCGCATCCAGGCCTTCCAGATCTTCTCGAGCGGCAGCGACTGGCCGTCGTACTCCACGCTGATGTCCAGGGAGAAGATCTTGTCCTTCTCGTTGCTGACCACCTCGGCCTGGATCTTGGACTTGGTGGAGCGGACCTTGTAGCGGGAGAGGGCGCGCTCGCCGTAGACGCGGTAGTTCTCGACAAGCTTCGGGTACGTGTCCAGCAGGAAGGCGATGGCCTCCTCGGGCTCCAGGAACCAGAGCTTGTTGGATCTGGCCTGGAAGCCGATGCTCGAGAGCTCGGTGAGGAGGTTGGCCTCCTCCTGCTGATGGCGGCGCACGAGATAGGTCTGGCCCTGATAGGTGTAGCTGCCGGTCTGGAAGTCCGGATTGGGGCCGCCCAAGGAGAACTCGCCGTGGCGGGTCTCGTAGATGTTGTCGATCTCCAGGGTGAGGAGGCTGCCCTCCTCGTCCAGGAAGAGCTTGGGATAGTAGGTGGCCGGCTGGAAGACCGGCTCCATCATCTTGAGGAATTTCTCGGGCTCGTAGAGCTCGGAGGAGGGGAGCCTGGTCCAGACGCGGTCCAGGAATTCCGAGATCTCCTCGTGCGAGACCACCGGGCGCTCGTAGATCAGGCTGCGCACGAGCGCGGGGTCGAGGCCCGTCTGCACGGGGTAGAAGTTGCGGTGGTAGCAGACCCACAGCGGCATCTGGCCGTGGAAGGTGACCGGCGGATCGGTGCTCTCCTCGCGCGTGCGCTCGCCCTCCTCCTCGTCATGGGTGCTGATGTAGATGAGGGGGCGCCCCTCGCGCTTGAGCAGGACGTCGAAGCAGAAGCCCTGGCTGTCCAGGTTGGGCTTGAGCTTCAGGGCGAAGGGCGTGCTCTCGATGCGGCAGGGCTTGTCCGTGTCCTTCCAGAAGATGTAGTGCTCGTGGCGCACGGCCCAGAAGAACCAGGAGACCAGGCCGTCCGGAATCTCCACCTTGTGGCCGAAGTAGTCCACGTGCAGGCCGATCTGCTTGGCCACGCGCGGCAGCTCCGGAGAGGACTCGCACCAGTCGGGATTGGCGATGATCTGCTCCAGGGTCACCTCGTTGTGCACGGTGGAGAGGCCCGACTTGTTCTGGCGGGAGCGGAAGAAGGAGACCAGCAGGCGCCCCT
>JAUNSE010000351.1:0-481 GCA_030539415.1 Desulfovibrionaceae bacterium | reverse complement strand
GGTAGTGCTTGCCCGGCTCCGGCTCCATGGCGGTGGTGAAGAAGCCCAGGAAGGACTGGCGCCAGTCGACGACAGGGGTGTGATCCTCTGTCTCGTGGCCCTCCTCCTTGCGCAGTTCGTCCACAAGATGCAGCGTGAGGGCGGCAACATGACGGCAGACGCCGGTGAAGGCATCCGAACAATTGCACATCGGCTTGACAGAATGGTCAAAGATAGAGAAGGTCAGCTGCGGAGTGTAGATCTGGAAATCATCACCCTGAATGTTTCCAGTCACTTCCCATGTTTCGCCTTCCTGAATATGAATTTTCTGCACACCGCTTTCGGCAAGAATATAACTTCCTGCGTCGCGGATGTATTCGGGGATCTTGTCATGCAGAAAGGACTGACTTATCTCCAGAATAACGCTGTGTTCGGATCGGCTCATGCTTCCTCGGCCAGATACTGGCGTGTTACTTAATCACGTGCTGCGGTACATGCCCTG
>JAUNSE010000350.1 GCA_030539415.1 Desulfovibrionaceae bacterium | reverse complement strand
CGATGCGAATGGCACGAAGATAGGCTCTTTCAGAAAATTCTAACAGCAATGCTGCCTCCCGCACCAGGGAGGCAGCATTGTTTCAGAGTCGTGCTCCAGTGCAGTCCGGGAGCATGATTGAAGCCAGAGACCGGGGGAATACGTCATGAATTGCAGACACTGCGGCGAAGCTCTGCCGCCCAACGCGAAATTCTGCCACAACTGCGGACAAAAGGTTGTCGGATGTCCCAACTGCGGCTTTGCCGATCTGTCTCCCAAGATGAAGTTCTGTCCTGAATGCGGTGCCCCCGTGCAGGGACAGCCTGCTCCGTCGCAGCCTCAGAACCGCGTGCAGCCGCAGCCTCAGCCTCAGAGCAGACGCTCTGCGCCTCCCGCAGTGCAGACCGCCCCCCAGCAGAATTTCTGCGAACCGTCGGATTTCAAGGACTGTGTCGAGACAATACAGTCTCTCCATGCTGCGGCCTGCAACCGCGCCTATGAGTATTCACTTTTTTCCAGCATCTCCGGTTTTCTCAGAAGAGGCCTTGATGCGGACTACAGTGTCGATATCAGCTCGGATCTCACGAATGCCCGGCGAGTGCAGGATGACTTCTATGATTATCTGAAGGAATGCATAAATTATAAATTCTATTTCTTCAATAATTTTCTCATGGGCATTCCGCTCAGGAATCAGAACGATATCCGTCCATTCCTTGTAGACAACGGTTTTATTGAAAAGCATCAGAAAGATGTTTTTTATCAGGTATCATCATATCTCAAAGAAGTTGAGATGGATTTGCCCCTTATTCTGTCCCAGTTGCAGCAGGCAAAAAGCTATGATGAGCAGATCCGCTCGCGTAGCGATGACAAGGACACGAAGACCGGTCTGATGGTCGGAGCTATGGGCCTGGCCACTCTCGTGACGGGTGGCCTTGCTGCGCCGATTATGGCGGCGGCCGGTTTCGGGTCGGCAATCATGTCCGAAAGCATGTCCATTGACGGACTGAAGGAAAAATTCCAGCAGGTTGTCAGGGACAATGTGGTCAAGGCCGAAAATCTCGAGCGCTACCGGGAGGCCATTGCCAATGCAATCTGCGAGATAGAAGCACACAGCATCCTGCAGGATTTGCCCGAGGCACTGTCGTCCACGTGCAATATTCTTATAAAATCTGGAAAAATATCTGCAGAAAATCTGAGCAAGTATAATGAATTGTTTGCAGATGCTTTTGTCAAACTGCTTGAAAAAGACAGAGAATGCATTGATGCCTACAACAGAGAGGATGAATTCTTAGACAACTTCATTCGCTCTAAACAATTTGAAGACATGTCAAACAATCTTTCAGAGGGAAAGATGGCCGTGCTGTGCAATCAGCTGGACGCACGCACCGCCCCCCTGACGCAGTACCTGGACGAGCATCGCTGGTGGCAGTTCCCTGTGGACATCTACAACGAACCGCAGATTCCGAGCATCCCGTCCCTGAATGATATTATCCGCAGATACGGCAGATAATTTTCTGAAATAATTGAAACTTTGCTGCGCCTCCTTCCGGGGTCTCGTGCCGGGAAGGAGGCGTTGCTCGATCTCGGTGAGCTGACGGATCTGCCGGACGGGCGCTGCGGATGCGGTCCATCAGTGCGGAGCATGACGCGCCTCCCCGCCGTGTCAGGGTGACCGGCCTGGTGGATGCCAGAATGCTCGCAACCGGCACAGGGGACAGAGGCAGGGCAGACCCGCGCCATCGGCCCAGGGCTGAGGAGAGGCCGGAGCAGCCCTGACCCCGGCAGATTGTCCGATCATGCTGTCTCACTGGAAAAGCACCTTGACAGAATGCCTCCCCGGCCCCATTCTTCCCTATCCCGCACGTGACCAGAACAACACCGGCCTGCGGGACCGAGTTCAAGAAACCACAAACCACACAGACCACATTCAAAACACCCTTCCATCAGCAAAAACAGGAGATGAGACATGGGATTCATCGACATTTGGGGAGGACCGGCCTCGGCCGCGCTCAACACCTTTCTCAAGCCCGCTCTTCAGGACTACCTTGAAGGCATAGTTGTCATCGAGGAAATCCGTCTCAAGGACAAGCGTCCCGAGCTCACGGTCGAGCTCGTGGGCCTGCCCGGCACCAAGGCCGACATCCGCATCAACAGGCTGGAAATTTCCGACGACTGCGAGAAGGTGACCGTGGGTGCCTACGAGTCCAACCTGCCCTTCCTGAAGAACGCCCTCAACAAGTTCGCCGAGACCACCATCGAGCTGCCCGACAATGCCGCCGTGCGCAAGGGTCTGGGCCTGGTGAAGACCATTCTCTAACAAGGCATGGGCCGGCTGACGCCGGCCGCGCCCCTGCCGGGGCGCACTGCTCTGGAGGAGGGGCTGAGGAGGACTGGAGACCTGTGGCACCGGCGCAAGCTCCGGGCAGACCCGCCAGCCTCTTCCTGACGCCCTTCCGACGCTTCCAGGGCGGCATCCCGCGTCCTGCCGGCTGTTTGCCAGCCCCCGCAAGGGGCCGGACAGGTCCGGCCGGTACGGACATCCCGAGCGGCCCTGAATCGGTCCGGAAGCGGCCCGCAGGCGGGCCTCCGGCATTGAAGCCGCAGGGTCGGAAGAGCGCTTTTGCGGACATCCGCAAGGAGACGACAGCATGGACAAGAAGGAGCTGCTGAATTTCGGCATCGACCTGCTCACGGCGGCTGCCGACAGGGCCGCGGAAAAGGCTCGGACAGCCGGGGAGACGGTCATCGACACGACCGCGGCAGAGACCCCGACAGCGGCCCCGACGGCAGGGGACACGGCTTCGGAGGCCAAAGACAGTGCCTCCGAAACCGGCCAGGCCGCCGCGGAAGGGACGCAGAAGACGAGCCTCTGGGACCAGGCAAAGGAGCTTGCCAGACGGAAGGCCGAGGAAGCCGCCTCGGCGGTGATTTCGCCCTTCCTGAGCCCGGTGCTGGAGCACTATCTGGAAGGCATCGTGAAGGT
>JAUNSE010000349.1 GCA_030539415.1 Desulfovibrionaceae bacterium | reverse complement strand
TCGAGGGCGAGGCCAATACGGCCACCCTGGGCGTGGGCCTGCATGTCTACGGCTCCAACAACACCATCACCCAGGCCGCGGATCTCCTGGCCTGCGGCACGGCCGGCACAGGCATTCGCGTGGACGGCTCGGAGAACAAAATCACTGTGGCAGAGGGTGTGACCGTGGCCGCGGACGGGGAATACGGCACCGGCCTTCTGGTCTCCTACGGCAAGGACCATGAGATTGTCAGCGCCGGCACCATAACGGCAAACGGCACGGGCGGCATCGCGGTGCGCTTCGACTTCGGCAGCAACAACAACGGCGACGAAGTGCAGTACCGCGGCTCCTGGCTCTGGGGCTCCTGGAACAGCGATACCAAGGAATGGGTCAGCAACAGCTTCACGGATGCGTACAACGAGGACGTCGGTCAGTACTATGACGAAAGCGGCTGGCCCCTCAACCTGGACGGCGCCCTGGTGAAGAGCTTCGACATCTCCGGCACCATCGAAGGCTCCGCGGCGGCCGTGTACATCGCGGCCAGGGCCTATGTGCAGCAGATCAACGTTCTTTCCGGCGCCGCCGTAACAGGCGATATCATCTCCGACTGGGACCCGGAGAACAAGCTCATCCAGTACGAGGTGGTCAATACGGATCGCTCGAACGCGGATCTCACCACGCTGATCACCTTCGGCCGCCTTGCCGGCGAGAACGGCCAGGCGACATCCGAAGCCGATCCGGACTTCTCCCTTGCCTACAGCGGCAACATCACAGGCAGCAAAAGCCTGCAGCTCGAGGTCTCCGGCGGCTCCCTCGAATACAGCGGCACGGCCTCGGTGCTCTCTGTGACCGTCAAAGAGGGCGCCGAACTCACGGGCTCGGGCTCCTATGCGCTTTCCACCATCTTCGCGGACACGGAGAACGAGAAGGGCGGCCTCTTCCTCAACGAGGGTACCTTCGCCCCGGACACCGGCCTTGCCGCCGGCGACAGCGCGGAAGACGTCACGGCCGTTTCCATCAAGGGCGACTACACGCAGACTTCCACCGGCACCCTGTCCCTGGGCTTCAACGGCAGCGCCGCCGCAAACAGCCTCTCCATCACGGGAGCGGCCGTCCTTGCCGGCGCTCTGGAGCTTGCGCCAGTGCAGGACTACTACAGTGGCAGCGTGACCCTGGCCCTGGCAGACCTGGTGAGCGCGGAGAGCCTGACCATAGCCGAAGACGGCCTTGCGGCCGCGGTTTCGCTGGCCTCCCCCACCCTGACCATGACTCTCGCGGCCGAGGGCGAGGGCACGGACACGGCCTACACGATCGGCACCTCCCGCGCCGCCAATGCCTACAGCCAGTACGCGGCCTCGGGCCAGCAGACGGACATCGCCCGCAACTTCGACGAGCTGGGCCAGCAGGACCTGACCGACCTCTCCGGAGACGCCGGCGATGCCAGAAACCTGCTCGCGGCCATGGACTTTTCCGCGGCCGACGGCTCGGATCTCGCCTCCGCCTACAAGCAGCTCGGGCCCGACACCCACACCAGGGCCGCCCAGGCCGTGCTCGACCTGCAGCGCACCCTGACGAGCCAGGTGGTCGCAGGCCGCCTGCTGAGCCAGGCCGGCACGCCGGCCGCTTCCGCAAAGGCCTCGGGCCAGGCCATGGCCGCCGGCGACGAGTCTGCTGCCACAGGCGCCAGGGTCTTCGCCACCCCCATGGGCGGCCGCAATGTGAACTTTGCTTCCGGCGGCTCGGACACCTCGTACTACGGCCTGCTGGCCGGCGCCGAGACGGACCTGGCCCTGGGGCAGGACAATCTGACCCTGGGCGTGCACGCGGCCTTCCTGCACATCGAGGGCTCGGCGCACACGGATGACGACATCACAGGCGACAGCCTCTCCCTGGGCCTGCACGGGCGCTGGGACCCGGACATGAACCTTGACGCGGGAGCCTTCGGCTCAGTCTCTCCCTATGTCTTCGGCCTTGCCCGCGGCGGCATTGAGACTCGCCACACGGACCGGAAGGTGGCCTTCAACGGCTTCAACCGCACGGCCGAGTCCGACTGGACGGCCCCGACCTTCTCGGCGGCGCTGGGCACGGGTCTGGACATCCGGCCCAGCGGGACTCCGGGCGACAGCCTCGTTTTCGGCCCCGTGCTGTGGCTGGACTACACGGCCCTGTGGCGGCCGGCGTTTACCGAAGACAATGGTCGGGCCGCGGACCTGGACGTGGAGGCGGCAACGTACCAGTCCCTGCGCTCCAGTCTCGGAGCCCGCATGAACGTGCGCCTGCACGAGGGCCCCGATGCCGCAAGGCTCGCCGGCTCCCTGGACCTCAGTCTCGCTGCCGTGTGGAATCACGAGTACCTGTACGACAACGGCGGAACAAAGGCCTCCTTTGCGCACTTCGGAAGCTCCTCCTTCACGGACAGGGCCGATGTGGAGGACAGGGACACGTTCGGCGGCACCCTGCAGCTGACCGGGCATCTGTCCGACAATGTGACCCTGAGTCTCTTCGGCGGCATCGAGGAGGGACGGAGCACTTCCGACGCCCATGGCGGCGCGTCGCTGGTGTGGTCCTTCTAGACCGGCCGGGCCATGCAGGCCATGGCCGCTGGCCAGCTGACTGAAGACACCTGAATGCCGACTGGACGGCCCGGGATCCCGATGGGGGTGCCGGGCCGTCTTCTTCATGCCTGGAAGCTGCCCGGGGACGCCCGCCCGCAGGGGCAGACGGCCGTTCAGTCGGCCTGCCACGCGTCCTTCATGACCGTCTCCTGCAGAAAGTCCCGGAAGAGTGCGTATTCCGCCGCTGTCAGGGCATTCGGCGCGCTCATGACCACGAGTTCATGGCCCTGGCAGTCCCTGTGATAGGGCGGATGGACGTGGGGACAGGAATTGGCGACCAGGCCGCAGCGCTCGTAGAAACCCTTTCTGCGCCTGGAGATGTCATCGAGCGGCGGGTCTATTTCCAGTATCAGCGGCCTGTCCCGCAGGGCG
>JAUNSE010000348.1 GCA_030539415.1 Desulfovibrionaceae bacterium | reverse complement strand
TGCGCCAGCTGACCGCCATGGCCGAGCTCAAAATGGGCAATCCGCAGTACGAGCTCATCACCCTCGACTAGCCTCTTTTCCCATATTGCCGTTCCTCAAGGGGAGCGTTCGGGAATCTCCCGGGCGCTCCCCGTTTTTTTGCGGTCCCCGTGCGCCGGCCGCGGAGCCGGAAGCAGCTCCCCTGTACCGCTCTCTTCGGCAGGGCGGGCGGACTGTCCGCAACAAGGGGGGCGGTCTGACGGAAACAGCCTTGATTTCGGGAGGATGCGCCCGGACCGAACCCGTCTCTTCGGACAGGGAAGGGAGGCAGGCGAAGAGAGTATTGCGGCCTGTCAGGGCCAGAACCGTGAGCCCGGGCATTGACCGCAAAGAGCGGAGCGGATATCAAAGTCACTGCAATTGCCCGCACTTTTGCCGTCACTCCGCATCCATTGCGGCGCGGAGCCTTCTGGAGGCCCGATGCTGAAAGCGATATTTCTCTGTCTCGCTGCCTGGGCGTTGTACCGGCTCATCTCCCTGCTGGCCCGAGTTCAGCCGCTGGAAGGCCCTGGGCGTGCCGCAGGGGCGGGAAGCGCGGCAGGAGCGCGCCGCGGAGTCCGGACGCACCGACGAGGTGTCCGACTGACCGCGCCTGACTGGCCCGCCTGACCGGCCGGCCGTCTGACTGATTCGGCCGGCAGATGATCTCTGCCCGGGCATGTCCGTCCCGGCCGGACTGCTTTGCGCTTCAGGCCGAAGAGATCCGCATGCAGTCGGATAAAATGGAACATGATGTTCTGCCTTTTGTACTGAACTTGCGAGAGGAAAAGGCAAATTTCAAGCAGTTCTGTCTATGGAAGCGGCGGGGCGCATCTGCTAGACTTGTCAAAAATGCGGCGGGAATGCCGTCTTCTTCATGACCGGATTCGCGCGTCTGCATGGATTCCCCTGTTCTTCCTGATGGAATCCGCACCGGAACATTCCGGCTGCGCCCGGCTTCGGGCCATGTTCCTCGAAGCCATGCGGCCCATGCGCCGCGAAAGCTCCGCATTCCCCTGCCGCTTCTGCCCAAGGAGTCACACATGGAACAGAAAACCCCTGTCATCGCCTCGAAAAATGTCACCGGCACGGATGCCCCCGGCACGCGCGCCAAAGTCTACTTCACGAGCCGCATTGACGCCGCACACCTGCTGAAGCTCTACGCGAAGATCAGCGAGGGCATTTACGGGAAGGTCGCCATCAAGCTGCACACCGGCGAGAAGAACGGTCCCAACATTCTGCCCAGAGACCTCGTGCAGGCCTTCCAGGCCCAGGTGCCGGATTCCGCCATCGTGGAGACCAACACCCTCTACCAGGGCGACCGCTACACCACCGAGGGCCACAGGGAGACCCTCGAGGTCAACGGCTGGACCTTCTGCCCGGTGGACATCATGGACGAGGAGGGCGACGCGAACCTGCCCGTAAAGGACGGCCTGCATCTTACGGAAGTGGCCATGGGCGCGCATATCCTGAACTACGACTCCATGATTGTGCTCACCCACTTCAAGGGCCATGCCATGGGCGGCTTCGGCGGCTCCATGAAGAACATCGCCATCGGCTGCGCCTCCGGACAGGTGGGCAAGCGCCAGGTGCACGGCGTGGTCGAGAACATGCCCGCGAGCTATCTCGACTGGCCGGCCCAGGAGTACCTGATGGAGCTCATGGCCGACTCCGCCAAGGCCACCTGCGACCATTTCGGAAAGCACATCGTCTTCATCAACGTCATGCGCCGCATGTCCGTGGACTGCGACTGCGCGGGAACCGCTGCCGCCGAGCCGACCATAGGCGACATCGGCATCTGCGCCTCCACCGACATTCTGGCCGTCGATCAGGCCTGCTGCGACATGGTCTACGCGCGGGAGGACAATCACGACCTGGTCGAGCGCATCGAGAGCCGCCACGGCCTGCGCCAGCTGACCGCCATGGCCGAGCTCAAAATGGGCAATCCGCAGTACGAGCTGATTTCCATCGACTAGTCCTTTCTGTCCGGCAGCCCGGGCGGCCGCAAGTGAAAGGCCGCCCGAAGGACTGCTGCGCGGGGAGCGGGCGGGAGCATTTCCCGTCCGCTCCCCGCTTTTTTTCGGGCGCATTCTTCCGGCTCTGTCCTCTCTGTCTCTGGGGCAGAGGAAAATGCAAGTTTTATCCTTTTTTATCCATGGCTGTAAGCGTGCAGACCTTGCTAGTGTGTAGAACAGGAAAGGGGCGCGCGGCGCGAAGCGAACCGGGAGTACCGCTCGGATGACCCGGCCGGACAAGCCGATCAGATGAACGGACCGGACGCCCCGGCCGGACAGACGGAAAGAGCCGGCGCCTGCCGCGCACAGCCCGCACAGCAAACCTCTTTGTCAGGGAGTCAGCCATGGAACAGAAAACACCTGTCACCGCCTCGAAAAACGTCACCGGCACTGACGCGCCCGGCCCCCGCGCCCGGGTGTACTTCTAGAACATCGCCATCGGCTGCGCCTCCGGAAAGGTCGGCAAGCGCCAGGTGCACGGCGTCTATGACCATATGCCCGAGAACTTTCAGGACTGGCCGGCCGGCGACTATCTGATGGAGCTCATGGCCGACTCCGCCAAGGCCACCTGCGACCATTTCGGAAAGCACATCGTCTTCATCAACGTCATGCGCCGCATGTCCGTGGACTGCGACTGCGCGGGAACCGCTGCCGCCGAGCCGACCATAGGCGACATCGGCATCTGCGCCTCCACCGACATTCTGGCTGTAGACCAGGCCTCCTGCGACCTTGTCTACGCCCGCGATGCCGACAATCACGACCTTGTCGAGCGCATAGAGAGCCGCCATGGCCTGCGCCAGCTCACCGCCATGGCCGAGCACGGCATGGGCTGCCAGCAGTACGAGCTGATTTCCATCGACTAGGCGGCAGGCCGATTCCGGCCGGCAGAACCTTTGCCCGCTGTTTTTCAGGGAGTCCGGGGGAGTTTTCCCCGCAGGCTCCCTGCTTCTTTCCGCGGA
>JAUNSE010000347.1 GCA_030539415.1 Desulfovibrionaceae bacterium | reverse complement strand
CCCTTGCCTTATTTGAGACCTGATCGTACACTGTCCATTTGAATAAACGGACACCGGACAGCGCCGCGGGCCTGTCCGGACAGACAGTGCAGGGCTTTTGCCCGATGACGGACGGAGGTGCTGATGCCGCGGCGTATCGTCTTTCTCCTGGAGGATCTGTGCTACGGAGGCACGCAGAGGCAGACACTGCAGCTGGCCCTGCGCCTGGACCGCAGCCGTTTTACGCCCATTCTGCTCACCCTGACGGGGGAGACCGATCTTGACGACGAGGCCCGCGCCGGCGGCCTTGAAGTGCTGCACATGGCCAGCGGCCGCGAGGTCGAGCCGCTCTTTTTCGCGCGGCTGCTGCATGTCCTGCGCCGCATCGACGCGGACGTTCTTGTGCCCTGCACGGCCATGCCCAATATCTGGGGCCGCATCTGGGGCCGCTTTCTGCGCGGGCGCTTCGGCAGGCCGCTGGGCGTGCTCGGCACCGTGCGCGGCGGAGGAGGCCCGAAACGCCAGCACGAGCGCTGGCTCTGGCGCCTGGCCGACCACATGGTCTGTAACAGCGAGGATCTGCAGCGCGTGCTGACCGGACTTGGCGTGCCTTCCGAACGCCTGACCTTCATACCCAACGGCGTGGACACGCAGCGCTTTGCGCCGCAGGAGCCGGCTCCTTCCGGACGCGCCCCGCTGGTGGTCTGCGTTGCCCGCCTGTGCGAGGACAAGGACCACGCCACCCTTGTCGGCGCCTTCGAGAAGGTCTGTCAGGTCATGCCCGAAGCCAGACTGCGCCTGGTCGGCGACGGCCCGTGGGAAGAGCGCGTGAAGGCCTGCGCCGCGGCCTCCGGCGCGGCCGCGAACATCGAAATTCTGCCGGGCACGCCGGACGTGCGCCCGCATCTGGCCGAGGCGGCTGTCTTCGCCCTGTCCTCGGTGCGCGAAGGACAGCCCAACGTGCTGCTGGAAGCCATGGCCAGCGGCCTGCCCGTCTGCGCCACGGCCGTGGGCGGCATACCGCGCATGGTCGCCCAGGACGTCAACGGCCTGCTCTCGCCCTCCGGCGATTCGGCCGCCATGGCCGCGAACCTGCTGCGCCTGCTTCGCGACGGCGAGCTGGCGGACAGGATGGGCCGGGCCAACCGCGCCCGGACCGTGGAGGATTTTTCCTTCGACGCGATGGTGCGCGCCCATCAGGAGATTTTCGACAGACTGACGGGCGATGCCGCGGCCGGCGGGGAGCGCGCGTGATGCATGCGCCTCTTCCGATCCGCCTGCTTGCGCGCGCCTTGTCCCGCGCCGGCATCACGACCCTTCTTCTGGCCGGCCTTATCCTCGCTCCGTCCGCCGGCCGGGCGGCCGAACCCGCGCAGAACGCGGCCCGGACAGAGGAGACGACCGAGCTGTGGAGCGGCACGGTGCTGTCGGCCACCTTCAGGGCCGGCATCTGCACCCGCCGCGACGGAGCCGTGCGCGGCGTCTTTCTGCTGACCCACAAGAGCGGCGACACGGATGTCTATCACATCTACGGCAGCCGCGTGGACGGCGAGGTTCAGGCGAGACATGCCTCGGGGCATGTCTTCAGGGCCCGCGTGGACGGAAACGGCGCGCTGACCGGCACCGTCCGCATCAAGAACAGAATCAAGCTCACCATGAAGGGAACAAGCCGCTCCGGCGTGCCTCTGTCGGACGACTGCGCCCCCCTTCAGTAAGAGAGGATGCCCCCATGTGGTTTGTTTTTCTTGTGGTGGTGCTGGCCGCGCCGGCGCTGCTTTTCAGCCTGGCCGCGTCCGGCCGCAGACTGCGCCTTCAGGCGGCCACACCCGCGCCGCAGTGCGCCGACTGGCCCTCTGTCGGCCTGGTGGTTCCCTGTGCCGGCACCCATCCCGACATGGAGCGCGCCCTGCGCTCCCTGCTCGAGCAGAGATACGAGGGCGAACTGAAATACGCCCTGGTGACGGCCACAGCCGAAGAGCCGGCGGCCGTGCTGGTGGACAGGCTCGCCGCCGAGTATCCGAATGTCACCCATGTGGTGGCCGGCCGCGCCGAGGGCTGCGGCCAGAAGAACCACAACTCCCTGACCGCCGTGGCGGCACTCGGCAGCAGCGTGGACGTCTACGCCTTCTGCGACTCCACCCACATGGCCTCGCCGGACTTCCTGAGCCGGCTGGTCCATCCCATCGCCGCCGGGCAGGGAAAGTTCGCCACCGGCTACCACGAGGTCGTGCCGAAGGACATGGAGCTCGTGACTCTCGCCTACGCCTTCTGCGTGCTGGCCATGCGCATCCTGCAGGGCGTTGCCAAATTCACCCAGCCCTGGGGCGGCGCCATGGCCATCGAGCGGCGCACCTTCCATGAGCAGGGCATCGGCGTCTTCTGGTCCGACAACGTGGTGGACGACTGCTCGCTGACCACCTATCTCCAGGAGCGCGGCATACGCGTGCATCTGTGCCCGGGCGCCCTGCTGCGCACCAGGGCCGAGCATCACAGCGGCGATGTGTGGCGGGCCTGGCTGGACCGGCAGATTCTCTTCCTCAAGTTCTGCGTGCCCTCGCAGTGGGTGCTGCTGGGCGTGCTCCTCGTTCTCATGGGGCTCATTCCGGCCATGGCCTTCATCGGCTTCCTGGGCGGCATCACCGGCCTTCTCGGCCTGCCGGTGCTGGTGTCTTCGGGCATCTATCTGGCGGCCACGGCCGTCTCCCTCTCCTGTCTGCGCCCGCTCATGCCCCACCACATCCCGCTTCTCCGCCTCATGGGCGCCTTCTGGCTCACCTGCTTCACGGCCTGCGGCACCTTCCTCAAGACCGTGCCGGCCAGGGGCATTCTCTGGCACGGCATCTGGTACAATGTGGGCCGCGCCGGCAGGGTCGAGTCCATTGTCAGAAAATAGCCGGCCTCGCTTTTTGACAAGCCGGCGTTCCAGCTGATAAAAATTTCGCTCTTTGACCGCCTGCCTCCTCATGGCCGGCCCTTGAACTCAAAAGCAACCGTCCGGGCGTTTCCGGGCGTCCA
>JAUNSE010000346.1 GCA_030539415.1 Desulfovibrionaceae bacterium | reverse complement strand
GAAGCGCCGCCGAACAGTTCGGACCCGTCCGCCGCGGAACGGCGCGAGAGTCGCGATATGCCACCAGCAAGCCCTCAAGGAGCCAATCCCATGTGGAAATCCACCCTCGCAGGCTGCGCCCTGCTGCTCTGTCTCGCCTCCCCCGCCCAGGCGCACTTCGGCATGGTCATTCCGTCCAATGACATGATCATGGAGAAGGGCGAGGCCGCCATCAGCCTCGAGCTCGCCTTCGCCCATCCCATGGAGGGCGAGGGCATGAACCTCGCCAGGCCCCAGTCCTTCGCGGTGCACGGCGACGGCGCGACCGCGGACCTTCTGCCCGCCCTGAAGCCCGCGAAAATCATGGGCCACGACGGCTACACGGTGCAGTACACCCTGCGCCGCCCGGGCGTCGCCCAGTTCGTGATGACGCCTGCGCCCTACTGGGAGCCCGCCGAGGACTGCTTCATCGTGCACTACACCAAGGCCTACGCCGCCGCCTTCGGCAGCGAGGACGGCTGGCAGGAGCCCCTGGGTCTCAAGACCGAAATCGTCCCCCTCACCCGCCCCTTCGGCAACTACGCCGGCAACACCTTCCAGGGCGTGGTGATGATGGACGGCCGCCCCGTGGCCGGGTGCGACGTCGAGGTCGAGTTCTACAACAGGGACGGCAGGTACCAGGCGCCCACTCCCTACATGGTGACGCAGGTCGTGCGCACAGACCCCGACGGCGTCTTCACCTTCACCGTGCCCTTCGCCGGCTGGTGGGGCTTCGCGGCCCTCAACACCTCCGACCGTAAGATGGAGCATGACGGCGAGATGAAGGACGTGGAGCTCGGCGCGGTGCTGTGGAGCCGCTTCCTCGACCCCGTGGAGAGCCGGAAAAAGTAGGCGTTTCCCAGAATCAGGCGAGGGGGCCCGGGACGCGAGTCCGGGCCCCCTCTCCTTTTTCGGGCCCGCCGGGCTCCCGCTGCCCGGACGCTGTCACAGGCCCCTGCGGCCCTCTGACAGGATCAGGCAGAAAATGCAGAGGATCAGCCACTAAAAAAGCGAAAAAACGGCCCGCAAAGGGTGTTACTTTTCGGCAAAAAGTATTACTCTGCCTCGTGCCGGAACGAAGGAACTCACCGCCTTCCTCCGGCGCACGACACACAGCAGGGAGTATCTGACCATGCACATTTCCGAGGGTGTTCTCTCTCCCGAGGTGCTGGCCTGCGGAGCGGCGCTCGCCGCCTGCGGCCTGGCCATGGGACTGCGCGGCCTGAAGGACGGGCGGCTGATGACGGCCGGCCTGCTCTCGGCCGCGTTTTTTGTGGGCTCGCTCGTGCATGTGCCCCTGGGCCCGGGCAACGTGCATCTGCTGCTCGGCGGCATCACCGGCATGCTCCTGGGATGGGCGGCCTTTCCGGCCATCTTCGCGGCCCTGCTCCTGCAGGCCGTGCTCTTCCAGTTCGGCGGCCTCACGGTGCTCGGCGTGAACACCTTCACCATGGCCCTGCCGCCGGTGCTCTGCCACTACGCCTTCCGCTCCTGGCTGGGCTCGAACACCTTCAGAAGCCGCCTCGGGGCCTTTCTCTGCGGCTTCCTCTCGGTGGCCGGCTCCTGCGTGCTCACCGCCGCGGCCCTGGCCTGCACGGACGAGGGCTTCATCCCCTCGGCCGGCATCCTGCTGGCCGCGCACGTGCCGGTGATGGTCATCGAGGGCCTCATCAGCGCCTTCCTGCTGATCTTCCTGGCAAAGGTGCGCCCGGAGCTGCTCGACTTCGCGAAGCCGAAGGCTCCGCTCTCCGCCGTCTCCGCCCCGACCGACCGGGCATAGGGCCCCTTCCGCCCGCTTCACGCATCGCGCAAAAGCCCGACGGCAGCCATCCGGCCGGCCGGACGGCGCGCGCACGAACACGAAACGACCACGGACAACCATGAAGCACATCATGAAGACACATGTCTCCCTCCTCTGCGCCCTTGTCTGCGCGCTCTGCCTGCTTCTGGCGGCAGCGGACGGGGCGTCCGCCCACAGGGTGAACATCTTCGCCTGGGTTGCCGGCGGCGCCATAGAGACCGAGTCCGCCTTCAGCAGCGGCGGGCCGGCCCGCTCGAGCCGCGTCAGCGTGCTTGACGCCGCGAGCGGAAGCCCCCTTGCCGAGGGTGTCACCGACAGCCAGGGGCGTCTGCGCATTGCCATAACCGAGGCCATGCTCGCGGCCCCGAAAGGCGTCATCCTGCGCCTTGACGCGGGCGAGGGGCATCAGGCCTCCTGGCCCGTGGAGGCCTCCGAACTCGCCATGTCGGGCTCGCAGGAGCCCATGGACGAGGTGCGCAGGGAGTTTGCCGAAGACAGCGAGGAAGCCCGCAGAACTTCAACTGCTGTAACCCCGGAAATCGGCCAGCAGGGCGACGATGACGTCATCATCACCGATGCAGAACTTAAAGCTGTTGTTAAAGCAGCACTTGAAGAAGAGATGTCCAGGCAGCTCGAGCCCATGCGCCGCGAGCTCGCCATGCTGCGCAATCCCGAGCCCGGGCTGCGCGAGATAGCCGGCGGCATCGGCTGGCTGGTCGGCCTGGCCGGCATGGCCGCCTTTGCCATGAGCAGAAGGCGCCCCGCCCGCGGGCGGAACGAGGAGGAAGAATCATGACAGCCATCAATGCGGCCCTGCCCCGCAAAGCCTCCTGCCTCAGTCTGGCGCCCTCGGTGCGCGTGGCCGGCGCCCTTGCCGCCTGCTGCGTGCTGAGCGCGCTTTCCACCCCCGAGGCGGCGGGTCTCGCCCTCCTCTTCGGCCTGGCCATGCTTGTCTGCGCGCGTCCGGCCGGCTGCGTGAAGCGCCTCGTCGCGGTCAACGGCTTCATCCTCTTTCTCTGGCTGACCGTGCCCTTCAGCGTGGCCGGCAGCCCCGTGCTGACCCTGGGACCGCTTGCGGCCACGAGCGAGGGCCTGCATCTGGCCCTGCTGGTCACCCTCAAGTCCAACGCCATGGTGCTGATCTTCATGGCGCTCGCGGCAAGCCTGCCCATGCCCCAGTTCGGGG
>JAUNSE010000345.1 GCA_030539415.1 Desulfovibrionaceae bacterium | reverse complement strand
CGCTACAAGGCCATGGACGCCATCGAGGCGGGCAAGTCCGGCAAGATGCTGGAAGCGGCCATCAACAAGACCGGCGTGGTCTTCATCGGCTGGTCCGAGAACGGCTTCCGCGAGCTGACCACCAGCAAGGGGCCCATCCACAAGCCCGCCGACATGGCCGGCATGAAGCTGCGCGTCTGCGGCACCCCGATCTTCAGCGACATCTTCACCGCCCTGGGCACCAATCCCCAGGCCATCAACTGGTCCGAAGCCGTCACCGGCTTCCAGCAGGGCATTGTCGACGGTCAGGAGAACCCCACCACCGGCATCAACATCCCCCTCAAGATCTGGACCTGGCACAAGTACCACACCGACTGGCACTACATGATCGACCCCCTGTTCCTGACCGCCAACGCCAAGGTCTGGAAGAGCTTCACCGAAGAGGATCAGAAGATCATCAAGGAATGCGCCGCCCTGGCCGAGAAGTACGGCAAGGCCCTGTCCCGCATCGGTCATGACGACGGCTGGGCCCTTTCCTACCTGCAGAGCATCAACATGGTTCCCGCCGTCACCGATCCCTACAAGACCATGGAAGAGAACGGCATGACCGTGGTGCGCTTCACCCCGGAAATGATTGAAGAGTTCTACAACGCCACCAAGAGCGTGCGCGACAAGTGGACGAAGGAAATCGGCGAGGACCTGGTCAAGGCCGCCGAGGAAGACATGAAGGCCGCTCAGTAGAAGGCGCCTGCCAAGTGATTTCGGGAGCGGCGCAGGGCCGCTCCCGTTTTTGGATCCCTGGGGAACCGTATGCTCAAGTTTCTGAACGAGCGCTTGGAGGAGATTCTCGGCTCCATAGTGCTTGCCGTGATGGCAGTTATTGCCTTTCTCAATGTGATCGTGCGCTACTGCACGAATTTCTCCTTTTCCTATTCCGAGGAACTGACCGTCAATCTGTTTGTCTGGATTGTTCTCCTGGGCACCTCCCGCTCCTTCAGAGAGGGCAGCAACTTCTGCATGAGCCTCTTCTACGACATGATGCCCCGTCCCGCGCGCAGGGTGCTGTACCTCTTCAGCCTCGCGTGCTGCATCGCCTTCTTCGCGGCACTGTTCTACATGGGCTTTCTCGAGGTGAAGGACGAGATCGAACTCAGCGTCGTGTCCGAGTCGCTGGCCATTCCGGTCTGGCTCTACACCATCTGCACGCCGGTGCTGTCGCTGGTCATCATTTTCCGTATCCTGCAAAAGTGCGCTGAAGACTTCCGCACGGGCAACTACTAGGAGGTCTCGGCATGGATTTCGAACTGTTCAACGACCCGGCGCTCTGGCTCCTGATCGCCTTTGTCATCCCGCTCGTCCTGCGCGTGCCCATCGCCATCTCCCTGGGCCTGTCCGCCATTCTCGTGGCCTGGCACTGGGACATCGGCGTGGACATGCTGTCCTACAACTTCTTCGCCGGCGTGGCCAAGGTGCCGCTGCTGGCCATCCCGTTCTTCATCCTGGCCGGCTACATCATGGAACGCGCCGGCATAGCCGCCCACATCGTGCAGCTGGTCGAGACCATGGCCGGCAACATGACCGGCGGCCTTGCCATCGCCACCATCGGCGTTGCCACCTTCTGGGGCGCCGTGAGCGGCTCCGGTCCCGCCACGGTGGCGGCACTGGGGCTCATCCTCATCCCGGCCATGGTCAAGAGCGGCTATGACAAGCCCTTCGCCGCGGCCACAATGGCGGTCTCGTCCGGACTGGCCATCGTCATCCCGCCCAGCATCGCCTTCATCGTCTACGGCGGCATTGCCGACGTCTCGGTGCCGGCCCTGTTCGCGGCCGGCTTCGCCCCAGGCATTCTGATCGCCGTCTTTCTGATGGGCTCGGCCTATCTCACCTCCCGCAAGCACGGCTACAGGGGCTCCCCGCGCAAGATGCCCATCAGCAAGGCGCTGCGCGAGGCCTTCTGGGGCGTCATGACCCCGGTCATCATTCTGGGCGGCATCTACGGCGGCGTGTTCACGCCCACCGAAGCCGCGGCTGTGGCCATCTTCTACGGCCTGTTCGTGGGCATCTTCATCTACCGCACCATCAACAAGGTCTCCATTGTGATCGATGTGCTGGTGGCTTCGGTCAAGGCCACCGCCGTCATCATGTTCGTGGTCACCTGTGCCGGCCTCTACGGCTGGGTGGCCAGCACTGTCGGCCTGGTGGACCGCGGCTCGGCCGTGCTGCTGTCGATGACGGACAATCCCTGGCTCCTGCTGCTGTTCATCAACATCATTCTGCTGATAGCAGGCATGCTGCTGGACGCCATCTCCATCTTCTACGTGCTGCTGCCTTTCCTGCTGCCCATCGTCCACCACTTCGGCTGGGACCCGGTCTGGTTCGGCGTGATGATGACCATCAACCTCGCCGTCGGCCAGGTGACGCCTCCCGTGGCGGTCAACCTCTATGTGGCGGCCAAGATCAGCGACCTGACCATCGAGCAGATCACGCCTCCGGTCATGCCCCTGCTGCTGGCCACCCTGCTCGCCCTGGCGGTCATCGTGCTCTTCCCGGACATCACGCTGTTCTTCCCCAGAATGCTGGGCATGTAGACGGCGACTTGCGCGGCCGTGAATCGCGGCCTGACAGCCTTCGAAGCACGAAAGCCCCCGGCTGATTTTCTGCCGGGGGCTTTTTCGATCCTGCGCGGACCGAGGCGCGGGAGGGGCGTGCGCGCGACCCGATGCCGAAAACGGCAGGCTTGCCGCGGCATGTGCGCGAAGGCCGGGAAAGGCTTTCTCAAGGCTGCAGACACGACCGCGGCCCGACGGACAGACCGCCTGGATCTGCAGGTGGGGCAGTCAGAGCGCTTTCCGCGCGGGAGAGCGTTACGCACGCCGGAACCAGGGCTCGGCGAGAGAGCCGGGAAATGTGTGCGCCTCCGGGCGCGCAACCGCCCGGTCTGAAAGGCGGGATGCCTGCGCGACCTGCATCTTTCGAAGAAAAAGGCTCTGTTGAACCAAAGTGTTGATTTTGGAAGGTGATCGTCATAGGCTG
>JAUNSE010000344.1 GCA_030539415.1 Desulfovibrionaceae bacterium | reverse complement strand
AGTCGTTGACCGTGACCACGTGCACGCCCTTGCCGGACAGCGCGTTGAGGGAGACCGCCAGGGTGGCCACGAGAGTCTTGCCTTCGCCGGTCTTCATTTCGGCGATGCGGCCCTTGTGCAGGACCATGCCGCCCACAAGCTGCACGTCGTAGTGGCGCAGGCCCAGGGTGCGTCTGGCCGCCTCGCGGACCAGGGCGAAAACCTGGGGCAACAGGTCGTCGAGCGTCGCCCGCCCCTCCTGCACCATCTGCTTGTATTCGTTCATGCGCGCCGGGAAGTCGGCATCCTCGAGCTTCTCGATTTCGGGCTCGAGGGCGTTGATCTTCTGCACCAGGGGACGCAGTTTTTTAAGATATCTGTCGTTTTTGCTGCCAAAAATTTTCTGGAAAAAGGACATGAAGGCTCCTGTACGGAAGGCGGACACGCACGGATTCGCTGTCTTGCTGAAGTCTGGAAGGGGTCGGTGAAGGGCGCCGCATGCCCGGCCTGGGCACGGTTCCGCGCGACGCGGCCAGAGAGGAAGGCGCCTGCGTCCGCTGCCGCCCCGCCGTGTCCGGCCGGGAGAGAAGAGCGGAAGACGCGTCTGCCGGGGCCCGGGCAGGGGGAAGCACGGCCGACCTGCCTTATGTAAGTCCTCAAAGGGCAGTTGACAAGGCTGAAGGCGCCCTCTTCCGCGCCGCAGAGGACGCGCGTCGCCCGCATCAGGGAC
Organism: Desulfovibrionaceae bacterium; assembly: GCA_030539415.1. Lineage (GTDB taxonomy): Bacteria > Desulfobacterota > Desulfovibrionia > Desulfovibrionales > Desulfovibrionaceae > Desulfovibrio. The sequence continues at coordinate 2,327 of JAUNSE010000344.1, read as the reverse complement.
GGCGCGCTCCCGTTCCGGGCGGATATCTATAGCAGAATGCGGCCCGGGACGCAAAAAAACGAGCCCTACTTCCGGCCGCATCCGGCCTGCGGCGCGAAAACGGCAGTCCCGCGGACGCAGAAAAGCCCGGGCCTCTTCCCGCAGGGAAGGGACCCGGGCGCTTTTTCAGAATCCGTGCGGTCGGCAGACCTGCTCTGACCGGCCGACCGGCACGCGGATGTCTGTGGGGGGATGTGCGGCTAGTACTGGCCCTGGGCGATCATGGCATCGGCGACTTCGCAGAAGCCGGAGATGTTGGCGCCCATCAGGAGGTTGTTGGGCTGGCCGTACTTCGCGGCGGTGGTGGCGGAGCGCTGGTAGATGTTGCGCATGATGTCCTTCAGCTTGCTGTCCACGTCCTCGAAGGTCCAGTGCACCATGTTGGCGTTCTGGGCCATTTCGAGCTGGCTGACGGAAACGCCGCCGGCATTGGCGGCCTTGGCCGGACCGTACATGATGCCGGCGTCAAGGTAGGCCTTGATGGCGTCCATGTCGGAAGGCATGTTGGCTCCCTCGCAGACGCACTGGCAGCCGTTGGCCAGCAGGGCCTGGGCATCGGCGCCGTTGACCTCGTTCTGCGTGGCGCAGGGGAAGGCGGCGTAGCAGGGGGTGTCCCACACCTTGTGACGGCCGGGGGCGTAGTCGCTGGCGGGGGTGTACTGGGCGGAGGGACGCAGTTCGGCGTAGCGGGTCAGGCGGGCGTACTCGACTTCCTTGACCTGGCGCAGCACGGCGACGTCGATGCCCTCGGGATCATAGATCATGCCGGTGGAATCGGAGACCGTGACGGGCTTGGCGCCGAGCTGATGCAGCTTCTCGCAGCAGTAGATGGCCACGTTGCCGGAGCCGGAGACGGCGCAGACCTTGCCCTTGAAGTCCTCGCCCCTGGAGGCGAGCATGGACTCGGCGAAGTAGACGCAGCCGTAGCCGGTGGCCTCGGTGCGGGCGAGGGAGCCGCCGAACAGCAGGTTCTTGCCGGTCAGCACGCCCTCGTAATGGCGGGTGAGGTGCTTGTAGGCGCCGAACAGGTAGCCGATTTCGCGGCCGCCCACGCCGATGTCGCCGGCGGGCACGTCGACGCGGGGTCCGATGAAGGGCACCAGATTGGTCATGAAGGCCTGGCAGAAGCGCATGATTTCAGCGTCGGAGCGGCCCTTGGGATCAAAGTCGCTGCCGCCCTTGGCGCCGCCGATGGACAGGCCGGACAGGGCGTTCTTGAAGATCTGCTCGAAGCCGAGGAACTTCAGGATGCTGAGATTGACGCTGGGATGGAAGCGCAGGCCGCCCTTGTAGGGTCCGAGGGCGGAGTTGAACTGAATGCGGTAACCGGTGTTGACCTTGATCTCGCCTTCATCGGTGGTCCAGGTCACGCGGAAGCGGACCAGGCGTTCGGGCTCGACAATGCGCTCGAGAATGCAGTTCTTTTCGTACTTGGGGTTGGCATCGATGGCAGGGTGCAGGGTCTCGAGAACTTCCTTGCAGGCCTGCAGGAATTCGGGCTCGGTGGCGCATTTCTGCTCCACTCCGGAGATGACGCGGGCGATGTAATCCATGGGGGAAACCTCTCTGCGACTTGAAATGAAAGGGGGAACGACGGTGATTGCCACAGGCGCCATGCAAGAAGATCGGGGGCTCTCCCAAACAAAAACGTCCATGAAATACGTCAAGGACACTGGCCAGAACGCAAAGGACGTCCCGCCGCGAAAGCCGGGGGGCACTCGCAGGAACGTCCTTTGAATCGGTGATGCCGCAGAAGGTCCTTTTGCCGCTGTAAGGCGGGGGGAAACCCTGCAGCATGCACAAATCAAGACGCCGTCCGGACCCGGGGAGATCCGGAGCGCTGTCCGTCCCGTGAAAGCCTTCGCGCGCCGGCGCCAGGGTTGCCGCGCGCCGTCGCGGCTGCTCTCTCGACAGTCTGACGGCTGGCCGCCGAAGGGACCCGGGGAGGTCCTTTATCGGTGACAGGACTGGCCCGCGGCGGGGGAATGCCCAAGCGGCGCGATGTCTTTCAGTGACGGAACGGGGAAGTCTATACCGCATATGACCAAACTGCACAATAATGTCAGAACGTGTTCCAGTGCCTTTTTGTCTTCCGAGCTTGCCTTGTGCAGGACGAACGGCTAGTGTGACACAAAACGTGTGACCGGAGCGGAGCCGTTCCGCATCCCGGTGCATGTCACGCTGGGGGAGCTGCCGCGCGGGCAGCTGAGAGTGGCCGTTCAAGGCCAGACCCTTCGAACCTGACGCAGTTCGCACTGCCGGAGGAAAGCATGACAGCAGGAAACTTT
>JAUNSE010000343.1 GCA_030539415.1 Desulfovibrionaceae bacterium | reverse complement strand
ATCGTGCGCACACCTGATATCGCCATCATCGGCGGCTACGGAAGCACCGGCAGCCGCCTTGTCCCCCTGCTGCTGGCCGCCCTGCCGCATTCCGTCCGCATCGGCGGGCGCAGCGGGGCGAAGGCGGAGGCCCTGGCCGGCGAGCTCGGCCCCAGGGTCCGCGGCCTGGAAGTGGACACCAGCGACAGAGCCTCGCTGGACGCCTTCTGCCAGGGCTGCGAAATCGTCATCAACTGCGCCGGCCCCTCGCGCCTCATACTGGACCGGGCGGCCCTGGCCGCCTGGCGGGCCGGCGCCCACTACATCGACACAGGCGGCGACGAGCCGGCCTACGACCTGCTCGCCCCGCAGGCCGGCGAAATCCGCGAGGACGGCCTGTGCTTCCTCCTGTCGGCCGGCGTCTACCCGGGCCTTTCCTCGGTCTATCCGGCCTGGGCCGCGGAGACGCTCTTCGACAGCCTGGAGAGCGCGGACGTCTTTCTGCACTTCGCCGGCGTGAAGCTCTCCTTCAACTCCGCCTGGGACTGCCTGAAAAGCTTCAGGGAGTGCGGCAGCGGCGGCACGGGCTCCATCGAGGACGGCCGCGCGGTCTTCGGGCGCATACAGCCGCGCGAGCTGGACCTGCCCGCCCCCTGCGGCCACGCGTACTGCCAGCCGGTCTATCTGGAGGAGATGCGGCGCATGGCCGAGCGCCACAATGTGCGCAATCTGCGCACCTACCTTGTCCCCGGCGAGACGGCCCTGCGGGCCCTCATCGAGGCCAAGCAGTCCTGCAACCTCACCGGCGGCGCGGAAATCGAGGCGGCCGAGCGCCTGTCCCGCGCGGTGAGCGGCAGCGGGGCCGCCTGCACCCTCTACCATCTGCTGCTCGAGGGCGTGAAGGACGGGGAGAGGCTGCGCCTTGTCTCCACCATGCGCTGCGACGACGACCCGTCCCTGCTTGTGGCGCGCGTGCTGGCCGCCACAACCCGCCTGCTGGCCGCGGGAGAGGGTACGCACGGCGTCGGCTTCCTGCACGAGGGGGTCCCCGCCGACAGGTTCATGTCCCTGCTCGGCCCGACTGTGTCCATTGCGACGGTCCGGGACTAGCCGGCCCGCCCTTCCCTCCCCCCGGGAGCATCCGCGCCGGGTCCGTCCCGGACCGGCTGCCCGGGGGAGGCCTCTTTCTTGTTCACGACCGGCCCGCTCCGGGCCGGCAAGCATTCAGGAGCTGCCTTATGGCCCTTTCAACGTTCGTCCCTTCCGCGGGGCGCGCACTCCTTCTTCTGGCCGCCGGTCTTGTGCTGGCCGCGCTGGCCGCCTCTTCCGCAGCCTCTGCCGCTCCCCTGACCGGCAGGGACGTGGCGAAGCTCGTCTACGACCGTCCCAACGGCGAGGACAGGGTGCAGGTCTGCACCATGACCCTGACCAACCAGCGCGGCGCCACGCGCGTGCGCAGGCTGGAGATGCGCTCCAAGGACTACGGCGAGGACCAGAAGTCCATCATGATCTTCCGCGAGCCCGCGGACATACAGAACACCATGTTCCTGTCCTTCTCCTACGAGGAGGCCGGCCGGGACGACGACCGCTGGCTCTACATGCCGGCCATGAAGAACGTGCGCCGCATCTCCGGCTCGAGCAAGAACGAGTACTTCATGGGCACGGACTTCACCTATGACGACCTCGGCAAGCGCAGCGTCGACAAGGACACCCACGAGCTGCTGGGCGAGGAGGACCTGGACGGCCGCCGCTGCTGGAAGCTGGAGTCGAAGCCGGTGGACCCGGACGACGGCTATGTGCGCAGGGTGAGCTGGGTGGATCAGGAGGCGCATGTGACCGTGCGCACCGACTACTACGACAGGGACGGCCTGCAGAAGACCCTGCGCGTGCTCGACCTGCAGAAGCGCGGCGGCATCTGGACCACCATGCATTCGGAGATGAACAACGTCTCCCGCAATCACCGCACCGAGCTGAAGGTTGAGTCCATAGAGTACGACACGGGCCTTTCGGACAGCCTGTTCCGCGTCGCCACCCTGCAGCGCGGCAGACTCTGAAAAAAATTTCTTCCGGTGGCGCCGCCTTTCCGAACGGCGGGCGGCGCTCCCTTCTTCAACCGCTTCCCTGACAGAGACTGCCGGAGAAACAACCACAAGGTGCATTCATGCTTGACATAGAGAAAATCAACAGCCGGTTCAGAAAGGCCGGCGAGCGCATCGTCGGGCACCGCCTGGCGATTCTCGTCGCCTTCGTGCTCATTCTTGCCTTTTCGGCCGCCAGCCTTCCGCATCTCAAGTCGGACACCAATCAGGAATCCTACTTCCTCGAGAACGACGATCTGCTCGTGGCCAAAAAGTACTTCGAGTCCATCTTCGGCAACGACGACTTCTGCGCCGTGCTGGTGGAGACGGACGATGTCTTCAGGCCCCGGACCCTGGAGCTCATCCGCGGCCTGAGCCGCGCCCTCAAGGCCGAGGTGCCCTATGCCGACGACGTGGTCTCCCTGACCGAAATGGAGTTCACGGAAGGGACGGCCGAGGGCATGCATGTGGGCAAACTCGTGCCGGACCCGGTGCCGTCGGATCGGGCCGAGCTCGAGGCCATACGCAAAAAGGCGCTGGACAAGCCCTCAATGCTCAACCGCATGGTCTCCGACGACAGCCGCCAGACCTGGGTCATGCTGCGCCTGAAGCCCCTGCCGCAGCACCTGGTCATGGAGAACGGCGATTCCGTGGACGTGGCCGTCGGCAAGAAGGTCAATGAAATCGCCGCCCGTCCCGAGTACGCGGAGCTCAGCCCCCGCACCACGGGCCTGCCGGTCATCAACCTGGAAAAGCGCCTCTACATGGCCCAGGAGACCCCGAAGCTGCTCGGCGTCTCGCTGCTGCTCATGGTCGGCACTCTGGCCTTCTTCCTGCGCAACGTGCGCGGCATCGTCTTCCCGCTGGCCTCGGCCGTGTGCGGCATCCTCATGGTCTTCGGCCTGCAGGGCTGGCTCGGCATAGAGCACGACCCGGCCATGATCTTCCTGCCGCTCTTCCTCGGCATGGCCATGGCCATC
>JAUNSE010000342.1 GCA_030539415.1 Desulfovibrionaceae bacterium | reverse complement strand
ATGGCGGGCGTGCCGGTCGGCAAGGTCGCGGCCATCACCCTGAAGCGCACCGAAACCGAGACCATGGCCCTGGTGACCCTGCGCTTCAACGAGGATCTGCAGCTGCCCGACGACACCATCGCCTCGGTGCGCACCTCCGGCCTCATCGGCGACAAGTTCATAGACATCGCCCCGGGCGGATCCCCGGACATCCTGCAGGCCGGCGACGCCATCAGCGACACGGAGCCGGCCGTGGATCTCTTCTCCCTCATCAGCAAGTACGCCTTCGGCAGCGTGAAGTAGGGGTGCTGACGGTTTGCCATGCCCGCCTGTTTCCCGCCAGGGAGTTAAGGATATGCCAGTCCGTTTCAACATAAGCCTCAGTCCGTCCGTGCGCGCCCTTCCTTCCCGCCTGGCGGGTGCCGCGCTCTGCCTCCTTCTCGCCCTTCTTCTGTGCGCGCCGCGCGCTCTGGCGGCGGAGAGCGGAGCGGCCGCCGCAGCGGCCGAGAGCGCCGAGAAGGCGCTCGCCGCCTCCATCTCGCGCGTGGTCGAGCTGCTTCAGAATCCCGGCTACGTCAGTCCCCAGACCAGGGGGCCGCTGCGCACCCAGATCGAGGACGAGGTCTACCATATCTTCGATTTCGGCGAATTTTCGGCCCGCACGGTGGGCCAGCGCTGGCAGACCTTCACGGACGCCCAGCAGCAGGACTTCACCGATGCCTTCGCCAGTCTGCTCTTCTCCACCTATCTGAGCCAGATTGACGGCTACAACGGGGAGGAGGTCCGCTACACGGGCGTCCGCTCGAACCCGGAGGGCACGCGCGTGGAGGTGGCCACCGAACTGACCAATCAGAACGGCCGCGTCATTCCCATCGCCTACCGCCTGATGCCCAAGAACGGCACATGGGTGGTCTACGATGTCTTTGTGGAGGGTGTCAGCCTCGTGCGCAACTACCGCACGCAGTTTCAGGACATCCTGTCCAAGTCCAATCCGGACAGCCTGATTGTCAGGGTCCGGGAAAGAGCCATGGAGGTTGCCGCAGATGGTACGGCCAACTAGAAAAACGCAGGGCGGCATCCCTGCCCGCCGCTGTCCGGCTGTCCTCATGCTGCTGCTGTTCTGCCTGGCCGCTCTGGCGCTGCCCGGAGAGGCCGGGGCCGCAGACGCGGTCACGGCCCGCAACGTGGTGGCCGCGCCGCCCAATTCGACCATGCCCATGTCCGGCGTCTACGCGGGCGACGAGAAGCTGCCCATGGACGGCATCACCGTGCACGAGAATGCCAGCGTGGACGAGCAGTTTGCGGACGAGCTCGACGACTACGGCGAGGAGGAGACGCAGTCAATAGCCGATCCGCTGGAGAAGTGGAACCGCTTCTGGTTCGGCTTCAACGACATCATGTATCTCTACATCGCCAAGCCCGCCTACGAGGCCTGGGAGTTCGTCGTGCCGTCCCCCTTCCGCACGGGGCTCAGCAACTTCTGGCACAACCTGCTCTTCCCCATGCGCTTCGTGAACAACCTCCTGCAGCTGCGCTTCCTCGAGGCCGGCGTGGAGTTCGGGCGCTTTGTGATCAACACCACGGCCGGCTTCGGCGGCTTCTTCGACGTGGCCAAACGCGAGAAGACCATCGTGCCCGTGCATCCCGAGGGCGAGGACTTCGGACAGACCCTGGGCCGCTGGGGCATACCCCACGGCATCTATCTGGTCTGGCCCTTCTACGGCCCGAGCTCCATCCGCGAGACCTTCGGCCGCGCCGGCGACTACTTCTGCTACCCGGCCTTTGCCGCGAGCTACTTCGTGCACCAGCCCTGGTATGTCACCTCGGGCACGCAGATGGGCTTCTTCTTCAACGATCTCGGCTCGGTGCTGCCCACCTACACGGCCCTCAAGGACGCCTCGGTGGATCCCTACATCATGATGCGCGAGGCCTACATCCGCCACCGCGCCATACAGGTTGCCCGCTAGATGGCGGCCGCGCTTGAAGTCGGGGGGCTGGACGTCTTCTTCCGGGACGGCGACGGCCTCCCTCTGCATGCCGTGCGCGGGGTGAGCTTCAGCCTCGCTCAGGGCAGCATCACCTGCCTGGTGGGAGAGTCCGGCTGCGGCAAGAGCATGACCGCCCGCGCCTGCCTGAAGCTGCTGCCGCGGGGCGCCTCCTGCACGGGATCGGTGCGCCTCGAGGGCAGGGAGCTGCTCGGCCTCTCCGAGCGCGAGCTCGGAAAGGTCCGCGGCAACGCCATGGCCATGATCTTCCAGGAGCCCATGACCGCCCTGAACCCGGTGCTCACCGTGGGCCGGCAGGCCGCGGAGCCCCTCCTGGTCCATCAGCGGCTCACGAAGGCGCAGGCCCGCGCCAGAGTTGTCGAGCTCTTCGCCCAGGTCGGCATCCCCTCGCCGGACCTGCGCTATGACGAGTATCCGCACGAGCTCTCCGGCGGCATGCGCCAGCGCGTGATGATCGCCATGGCGCTCGCCTGCGAGCCGAAGGTGCTTCTGGCCGACGAGCCGACCACGGCCCTGGACACGACCATACAGGGACAGATTCTGGCCATTCTGGACGAGCAGCGCCGCAGAAGGGGCATGTCCGTCCTGCTCATCACCCATGATCTCGGCGTGGTGGCCCAGATGGCCGACATGGTCGGCGTCATGTACGCCGGACACCTGGTGGAGTGGGGCACGGCCGAGCAGGTGCTGCAAAGTCCGGTGCATCCGTACACGAAGGGGCTCATGGCCTGCGACCCGGCAGGACTTGCGCCCGGTCTGGACCGGCTGCCGGCCATTGCCGGCACGGTGCCGCCCCTGGAGGACATGCCCATGGGCTGCGCCTACCATCCGCGCTGCCCCAAGGCCACGGACTGCTGCCGCAAGATCCCGCCCAGAGAGTCGGAGCGGGACGGCCACAGGGTGCTGTGCTGGGAGGCCTGGCACAGCCACGCGAAGAACTGACACCCGTTTTTTGCGCTGACATTTCTGCCGGCCGCGCGGTCCTTCCGAACAGGGGAGGGGCCGCGCGGTCTTTTTGTCTGCCGTGTCGGAGAGGACAGGCCGCGAAGCGGGCAGGAGGGC
>JAUNSE010000341.1 GCA_030539415.1 Desulfovibrionaceae bacterium | reverse complement strand
AGTACGAGAACAGCATCGTGCCCCAGCCCAGGGACAAGACGGACGACGACCGCGCCATCATGGACATGTGCGAGGATTCCCTGCGCAACTACCTCAAGCTCTTCGGCAACATCCAGTTCGCCCGCGCCCTTGAGGCCCTGTGGGAGCTCGTGCGCGCCCTCAACAAGTACGTGGACACCCAGGCTCCCTGGACCCTGGCCAAGGAAGGCCGCCAGGAACGCCTGAAGACCGTCCTCTACGTGCTTCTGGCCAGCATGCGCAAGATTGCCCTCATGCTCTGGCCGGTGATGCCCCACGCCTCCGAGACCATGCTGCAGCAGCTGGGCCAGGACACCACCCGCGGCGTCTGCCCCGAAATCTCCCTGGACGAGGAGATCACCTGTTTCGGCGGCCTCTATCCGGGCATCAAGATTGCCGCCTCCTCCAACATCTTCCCGCGCATCGACGTCAAGGCCATGATGGCCATCCTCGCCGAGGAGACCAGGATCCAGCAGGAGAAGGCCAGGAAGCTCGCCGCCGAGAAGGCCGCCGAGATGCGTCCCGAGACCACCTTCGAGACCTTCAAGGCCTGCGACATGCGCGTGGGCACAGTGCTCGAGTGCGAGAAGCTCGAGGGCGCCGACAAGATCCTGCGCTTCAAGCTGGACTTCGGCGAGGCCCAGCCGCGCCAGATCCTGTCCGGCATCGCCAAGCACTACGACCCCGCCACTCTCGTGGGCACCCAGGTCTGCGCCATCCTGAACCTGCCTCCGCGCACCATCCGCGGCGCGGTCAGCAACGGCATGATCCTGACGGCCGAGAAGGACGGCAAGATCGTCCTCATCCGTCCCGAACAGCCTGTCGCCAACGGCAGCCAGCTCGGCTAACGGACTGACATAACAGACAATCAGGGCCCTTCTTCCGAAATGGAAGGAGGGCCTTTTTGCTTTCTGCGCAGGGCGCTCCGTCAAAGCCTGGCCTGCGGGACCGCCCGTCCGTACCATTGCTCTCAAGGATATCGACTCCGACTTTTTCAATGAGTTCGAGGAATAGCTCCCTCCCGCAGACGCCAATTGCATTGCAAGACAGCAAGACCCCTCTTTCCAGGCGAAAAGAGGGGGCATGCGGCCCGGCACCATGACCCGATTCAAAAGACCGGACCCCAGGCGCCGGACCGGCTTGTCCGGAGGAACGGATTTGTCTGCCTTGAGATGGACTTCGGGCGGGCCCCAGCTTCAGGCCTGCGCCCTGTCTTCGGCAAGCTTCTCGCTCATGCGGTCGATGCGGGCGAGGCACCCCGCGCCGAGCAGGACGTTGACGACAGCCACCATGATGGCGCCGATGAGCAGAATTTCGCAGAATTCCATGCAGGTGTTCATGACTTCCTCCTGTCTCTGACGTGACAAAGCGTGTGGAGAGCGGCTGCTGATGCCTGCCGCCTGTGCCGGCCCCTAGGCCGGACGGGGGCGCACCTGCGGCGGACAGGCCAGCCTGGCCAGATAGTGCCTGGCAAGCTCGGGCCCTGTGAGCAGCGTCTGCCGGTCTTCCTCGGTGTCGTGCGTGTAGAGGCCGCGCCTGCGCAGAAGGTCCAGCACCGCCGCCGGCACGAGGTCTGCGGCGCTCATCCCCTGACGGAGCCTTTTGCGCACCTCGGTGGAGGAGACGGCCGGCCCCATGGGCACAAAATGCGTGGCAAGGCCCCTGGCCCGCAGCAGGGCGGCCGTTCCGGCCAGATCTTCGGGTATGTCCGCTCCGCCGGCAGCCGGCGCGCAGGCCCCGGCAGGCACAAAGGTTTCGGCGGCTGACCCGGCGGAAGGGGCTTCGGACTCCTCCTGGCGCAGCATGACCCCGAGCTCGGCCAGGGCGGCGATGCGCTCGAGACCGACCCACAGGGGCACGCGCGGATAGACGTCGCTGCCCAGCAGAAAGAAGAGCTTCGCGTTTGGGTGCTCGTTTCGGATTCTGGCCAGCATGTCGCAGGTGCACATGCCGCGGGGCGCAGCCCGCTCCACATCGCTCACTTCGGCCCAGGGCAGATCCCGCACGGCCGCCCGGCACATGGCCAGACGCTCGTCAAAAGACGCCATGGCGCAGCCGTCCTTGTAGAAGGAGCGGCAGGTCGGCACGAGCAGGACCCGGTCCAGATTAAGATGCGTTCTGAAGGCGTTCAGGGCCGCGAGATGGCCGTTGTGGAAGGGGTTGAAGCTGCCCCCGAAAATGCCCAGCTGCATGGCGCGCCTCCCTGTCAGTTCCAGGCCCGGCCCAGCGCCCAGACGGCGCCGTTGGGGGCGTCGGCAAAGACCTTGGTGCCGTAGGAGATGGCGGTCTTCTCCACCACCATGGCCGGCCAGCCGCCGAACTCGGCCCCCAGGGCCTTCAGAAGGGAGATGGCCGTGGGCGTCACCGTCTCGCCGCCGCCGGCAAAGCCCCGCACCGGCACGCCCTGCAAAAGCCTCAGCACGGCCGGCGCGGGCGAGGGCACGATTCCGTGCGCGCATGCGATTCCGCCGTCGGCCAGGGGCAGGGGGCCGCACACAAAATGCGAGGGGCCTATCAGATCGAAAAGCCGGCAGACGAGGCAGGTGTCCAGCAGGCTGTCCAGGGCGCCGACCTCGTGAAAATGCACTTCCTCTGGCGGCACGCCGTGCACGGCGCCCTCGGCCTCGGCCAGGAGCGTGAAGGCCCGCGCGGCGTATTCCTTCGCGCGGGGCGGCATGGCGGAGGCCTCCACTATGCCCAGTATGTCCGCCAGCGTCCGGTGGGCGTGCTCGTGCGGAAGCTCTATGGCCAGGCCCGCGCCGGCGATGCGGTTCACAAGGCGCGTCTCGAGAGCGAGGCAGTTCTCCAGGGCCGGCACGCGCAGCTCCTTCAGAAATTCGTTCAGGCCGGCGCTGTCGAGACCGGCCAGGGAGGCCAGACCGGCCACCATGATGTCGCCGGAGAGCCCCGAGGTCGGGCGGACGGTCAGAACCGGGCCGGCTTCCGTGTGCCCATGTTCGTGTGCATGCTCGTGCGCCTGTTCCAGGCCGTGGTCGTGCGCCTGCCCGCGAGCATGCGCGTGTTCATGGGGATGATCATGGGGAT
>JAUNSE010000340.1 GCA_030539415.1 Desulfovibrionaceae bacterium | reverse complement strand
GAGCGCCACGCGCGCCTGACCGGAAGCCGGGACGACGCGCAGGCCTGGCTTGCCGGGAACAGTCTTGTTCGCCTCTGTGACGGCCGCATGGAGATCACCGCCGCGGCCGTGCTGCTCTTCGCGAAGAATCCGCAGCGCTTCCTGCCCCGCGCCCGGCTGCGCGTGGTGCGCCTTGCCGGCCCCGATGCCGACGTGCGGGCCGATGCCATCATCGGCGGCAGACTGGACGAGATGCTCGAACAGGGCCTTGCCCGCATCCGCGAGACGCTGGCCCTGGAAGGTTGCGTCACTGGTCTTCCCGAAGCCTGCTGGCGGGAGCTGGTGGTCAACGCGCTCGGGCACCGCGACTGGTCCGTGAGCGGGGCCGACGTGCAGGTCAGGATTTATGACGACCGCCTGACCGTCGAGAATCCCGGCTCCATGCCGGCCATGGGCTCCGGCAATCCGGGCTGCCTGCATCTGGCCCGCAATCCGAAGATTTTTGACTTCCTGCGCGTGCAGGGCTGCGCCCGCGAGCTCGGCGAAGGCCTGGGGCGCGTCATGAGGACGATGAAGCGGGAAGGGCTGCCGGCTCCCGAATGCAGCGCCTGCGACTTCATGCTGCGCATGACCCTGAAGGGCCGCGCGGCCTGCGCCGGCATGCCGGCCGAGCCGGACCGGCAGGAAGAGACGGCTCCCGTGCAGGCGGTCGAGCCGCTTGCGGCCCGTGCCCGGGAGCAGGCTCCCGCCACTCCGGCCCCGGCTCCTGCCGCTGTCCCGCAGGAACTGCCCGCTGCCGCTGCTGCACTCCAGCCACAGCCTGATTGCGATACTTCCCAAGCCCCCGCTTCTGCCGATGCGAACGAGCCTGCCGCCGAGCCCGCTCCCGACGCCGCTGCGGAGTCCGCGCCTGCCGATCCTGTGCAGACGGCTTCTGACCAGGTCGAAATCTCGCCCGAAGCCGATGCCGCCGCCCAGGAGGCGCTGGCGGAGCCCGAGACGGCTCCCGAGTCCGAGATGCCGGAGGTCGCGCCGCTCAGCCCCATCGAACGTCTGCGCCAGGATATCGTGGCCTTCTGCGAGACGCCCCGCACGAGGAAGGAAGTGCAGTCGGCCTTTGACATCGCCGACAGGAACTACTTCCTGCGCTACTGCCTGAGGCCCCTGCTTGAGCAGGGCCTGCTCGCCATGACCCTGCCGGACAAGCCGAACAGCCCCGCGCAGCGCTACGTCAGGGCCTGACCCGGCAGGCGTCCGCTCATCGGACGGATTCCGGGGCAAGAACCTTTCTCCTGAACCAGCTGCCGAGGCGGCATTGCCGATGCGCCACATCGCGGCTGTCAAAGGCCCTGTCGAGACGACTGTCGAACATACCATCTCCTCGGCATCCTGCGGGAAGCAGGGCGGCGGAACCGTTTCCGGCCAAAACTGCCGCACCCTCGCTCGGAAAGTTTTTGCAAATCCAGTCCACATAGCTGTGGACTGACATGAAATTTGCACTTGTCCCCTGCCCGCCAATGAGGCATGGTGCCTTCTGGAACGTTATTGTTGTTCCTGGTGGTATTTGGCTCCTTTTGTTTGGAGATTCGGGGAGGCCTTTCCTGCGGGAAAGGCCTTTTCTTTTTTCAGGGGATGCCGGAGAACAGTCCTCCGGCTGACAGCACAGGGCTGAATCGAACATGAGACGCTCTCTCACACATTGACCACATGCTTGCGGAAGTAGCGGACAATGTCCTCGTTTCTGAGCTCGCCGTTCCATATGGAGCCGTGGGCGTGGACGGTCACGGCCTTGAGCCAGGGGGAGCCCGGACTGCGACTCCATTCCACAAGCTGTCCGACAGAATACCTGCCGAAAAAGTCGACGACCCTGCGGATGTCGGCCATCTCCACGCCGCTCAGCCGTGAGCTCAGGGTCTGCGGATACCGGGCAATGTCGTATCCCTTATAGATGTGCATGAAAACTCTGGGAAAGACAGGACCGTAGGGCCAGGCCCTGGGCTTTTCACGGCAAATCTGCACACCATGGGCCGCAAGGATCGCCCCGTACACGCAGTACAGCAGCTTCTGTATCTTGGTGTTGTTGTACGCGATGCCGCGCGCCGCGCATCGCTGCGCGATGCAGGCGGCCACCTCGCGGCTGCCAAAAGCCCTGTCCAGACATCTGTCGAACATGACACGCTCCCGACATCCTGCGGGAAGCAGAGCTCCGCTTCCGCCTCTCAGGATTTTTTCAAATCCAGTCCACACAGTTGTGGACTGACACAAAATTTGCGCTTGTCCGAGTCCGCCCAATGCGGCAGACTGGTGCTGATGGAACGTTAGTGGTGTTTCGTTCCTGTCTCGGTCTTATTTTATCTCCTTAGTTGTAGTGTTGTTGAGGCCTTTTCTTCGGGAAAGGCCTCTTCTTCTTTTTCAGACAGGCCCTGTTCCGGCAAAAGTAATGCCAGTGCGCGGAACGCCGAAAAACAGCCGGCTTGAGGCTGACAACATCCTGAAACAGACAGCCTGCCGCAATAATGCGGGAAGAGGGCAGGAGCAGTCTTCGGTCAGTACCGGACAGACACGCACCCGACCCGCCCATGACCGCCGTGGCCTGTCGGGCATGCCAGCACAAAAAAACATTGCAGGACAGCAGGTTGAGAGTTCCGATTGACTTGTCGGAAGGCTCTTTGCAAGGGGACAGCCGAGAAAACAATAGCCAGTCTCCCGCAATTTGTCATCTTTTTTCTTGCGGGCCGTTCAGCGTCCGCGCCCGAAAGAGTTTTTTTCGCCGGAGCCGGTTGACAACCGGGTCTGGAGAAAATAAATACCGACTGGTCAGTATTTATTTTTGCCGCTTCTCCTGCTGCCGCCGGGGCAGGGCCCGCCCATGGCCGGCACACAGGTCGAAGCCGTCTCGATACCAGTAAAGACTCTTCTGTCCAGGCATCGAATCGAAAATCATCCGTCAAACTGTGTCCGTCGATGAAATATTGCATGCATTCTGAAGCCGGACATCTCCATCCGCCAACGAGGTTTGTCATGAAAAAGATCTTCCTTGCCCTGCTGCTCGCCCTGTTCATGGCCTCTTCGGCCACAGCCGCGGACA
>JAUNSE010000339.1 GCA_030539415.1 Desulfovibrionaceae bacterium | reverse complement strand
AAGCCGGCCTGGCGGGCCTTTTCGAGCAGCCTGGCCGCGGCGCCGATGTCGCGCGGCAGATACTGGCCGTGCCAGTGCATGACCCCGCAGAAGAGGCCGGCCAGCGCGGAGCCCTCGCCGCAGAGGGCGCGCAGCTCTTCTGTCCTCTTCGCGGCCTCTTCGGGCAGGGCTGCCGGATTCGCGCCGTCCCCGGTGCCGTCCCCGGAGCAGGTCAGGACCAGCGCCGCGAGCGCGGCCCGGACTTCCTTAGGGTCGCGCAAAAGCCTGTCCGCGAGCCTCTCGAGCTCCGGGCCCTGCGGCATGGCCGCGTCGAGCTCGGGCCGCCAGAGCACGCGCTCGGGGACCTGTGCGGCGGCGGGCTTTCGTCCGCGCCCGACGGCCCCGGTCTTCGCGGTGCTTTTGGCCGTGTCCTTCGCGGCGGACTTTGCGGATCCCTGTGCGGCTCCCTTCGCCCCCGCAGTCTTTGCGGCGCCCTTCGAAGCCGGCTTCGAAGCCGTCTTCGCAGTCCCTGCGCCGCTTTTGGCGGGCCTGCCCCTGCGTTTGGCCGCGCCCTTCGCCGCGGCCTCCTCTTCGGTCCTTTTCACTGCTCGTCCTCCTGATTTTCGCAGTCTCTCGGCAGAACATATTCCTTCCAGGCCCAGGCCGGGTCGATGACGGAGCGGGCGGCGAGCCTGCGCAGGTCGTCCGGCGTCATGGGCTCGGGCAGGCCGAGCCTGAAGGCAAATCCCCCTGCCATGAGCTTCAGCTCCTGCGTGTCCGGCATTTTTTCCAGGCAGCGGGCAAAAAAGTGCAGCGCGCCCATGTCCGCCTGCCTCAGGGCATCGATCCAGATGGCCAGCAGTTCGCCGCCCTCTCCGAAGCGGGTCTCCACTTCCATGTTGTGCATAAGCGCGCGGATCGCCGGGGGACGCTCGGCTTCCTCCTTCTCCCGCTCCTCCCGGGTCTTGCCGTACTGAATCTCGCTGGCCCTGTCGCGGAACAGACGCTCGTAGATTCTGTACAGGGGGTCGGCATCCAGATCGCGGAACCTGTCCTTCAGCACATTCGTGTTCAGGGGCTGCAGTTCGGCAGCCCTTTCGCCGAAGACGCCGAGGCCGGCAAGATGCAGGAGGGCGTCGCAGCGGGGGGACCAGTCGCACAGCTGGCATCTGTCGGCCAGCTCGAAGCCCCTTTCCGGCTGCTGCGGCACGCCGTGCAGGCCCAGCACGCAGATTTCCGCCATCAGGGACATGGCCGGGAAAAAGTCCTCGGCGACGCCCCGCTCAAGCGTGGCCAGGCCCGCGGCCGGATCGGCCGCTTCGCCGTCCAGGCCGCACATGCGGTACGGGGCCAGACCGGTCAGAAACGGCATGCTGTCCGCCGCGGCGCCGCGGCGGAGCAGGGCCAGACCGTCCTCCCTGCGCGCCAGGGGGGAGACTTCCCAGGGGCGTTCCCTGTTGATGGCGATCATCTTCAGGGCCGTCTCCAGATTCTGGCCGGCCATGCCGCTGTCGGCGGCCCTGCCGAACCAGTGCAGGGCCTCCTCGAGCTGCTCCCTTTTGCGCGCGCCCTTGTACAGCGCTTGGCCAAGCACGTCGCAGGCCCAGGACGAGCCGCGTTCGACCGCCTCGCGCAACAGGGCCATGGGCCGCGCCGGAGCCGGCCTGCGGGTCTCCTCGTCCTGCAGCCATTTCTCGAGCCCGATCCTGGCAAGATGGACGCCGGCATCGGCATCGCCCGTCTCCCAGGCCCTGCGCAGCCACTGTCTGCCCTTCGCGCTGTCAGGCTTCCTTCCGGGCACCCCGTACAGCCATACCAGGCCCAGCGCCTCCATGGCCTCGGCGCAGCCGTCCCGCGCCATGGCGTCCAGCAGCGCCAGCTCCCCCCTGCTTCCCTCCGGAGGGCCGGCCCACCATTCGCCTTCCTCCTCTTCCGCGTCTTCCGCATTCTCCGCCTCGTCGGCGCCGCGGGCTCCGTCCGTCCAGGGGCCGGCCTCATCGTCGTAGAGGGTGAAGGAGGCGGGCGAGGCGAGAATGGTGCGGGCCTCCTCGAGCGCCTCCCAGCTGCCCCTGCGGGCACGCTCCAGCAGCCAGTCCGTCAGAAGCCGCCCCTCGGCCGGGGTGAGCTCCAGGGCGCAGAACTCGAAGAGCCGGCCCAGACGGAGGGCGCAGAACGCGGCCATGGGCTCGGCGCCGCAGGGCTGCGCCCCGTCCGCCGCCCCGTCTGCGGCCCCGGCTCCGCCTTGGGCGGCGTTTCCGCAAACAAGCATCTCCGGCATGATGCCGGCCTCGCGGGCGCGCCCCAGCAGCCGCTCCGCGGCCTCGTCGTCGCGCGCGAGAGACCCGCCCTGCCTGTGCATGACGCCGGCGAGAAGCGATGCCATCACCGAGCCCCCGTCGATGAGGGCGCGCAGATCCTCTCCGGCCCTGCCGGCTTCTGCGGCTCCCGCGACCGGATCCGCACCGTCCGCCGGCCGGATCAGGGACAGGGCCGCCAGAACGGCGCGGGCCTCCTTCGGATCGTGCAGCAGCCTGTCCGCAAGGTCCCGCAGCTCCCAGCTCTGCGGCATGGCCGCGTCAAGCTCGGGCCGCCAGAGTTTCGGCGCGCGCCGTCCGCGTCCGGCCGTCTTTTTTTCGGTCCTTTTCACTGCTCGTCCTCCTGTGCGGGCCTGTCTTCCGCCTCCAGCACATATTCCTTCCAGACCCCGGGCGCGTCGTTGAGCGAGCGGGCCGTCAGGGCGCGCAGCGCCTCATAGGACAGCGGCTCCGCCAGCTCGAGGGCCATGGAAAAGCCCGCAATCAGATGCTGCCGCCAGGGGGTGTCCGGGAGCCGGCCGACCGCGCGGTCCAGATAGTGCAGCGCCCCGATGTCCGCCGCTCTCAGGGCGTCGGCAAAGACATGGGCAAGCCTTGCGCCGTCGTGCACGGCGGAAACGTTCATGAGGCCGTCAACCATCTCCTGAACGGTCCTTTCCCGGGCTTCCTCCTCCGCGGTTCCGGCCGGCTCCGCCGCTTCGGCCGGCTTCGCCGCGTCCGCGTCCCCGGCTTCGGCTTCCAGTCCGGCGGTCAGCCTGGCGGCCTCTTTCGGGAAGCACAGCCTGAAGA
>JAUNSE010000338.1:1807-3119 GCA_030539415.1 Desulfovibrionaceae bacterium | reverse complement strand
GGGGGTACGGACAGGGGCCTTGAAAAACAATGAGTCCTGCGGAAACCGTCCTACGGGGCCGCAGAGCCCACTCTTGCAGGGTTGCCAGTCCTGCCGGCATAGGTGTTTTCAGGCGGTCCGCGCCTTCGGGCGCAGTTCCTGCCTGCCCGCGGGAGACGGTCCTAGTTCGCTCCGGCCTTGCCGCTCATGGCGACATGCACATATTCGAGAGCGCGCTGCTTGTACCTTTTGACCGTACCCTTGCCAAGGCGGGTATTGTAGATGTCCTTCCACAGCCGGCCGCGAGAATCGAGCGTATCCAGCTTGACGAGGAAGGTTCCCCTGGTGGCCTTCTCGTAGAAGAGCAGGCTCATGGCCGCGGTCCAGGGTATGTTGTGAATCCGGTTCCACTCTTCGGAGTGGCTGGAATTGTAGAATCGCATGGCCCGCTCGAGGAGCTTGGGATCCTTCTTTGCGAAGTACTCCCGGATTTCCACGAAGTTGAAGCCAAGGATCTGCCAGACGGACAGAGCCGGTCCGTTTTGCTGACGCACCAGATAGCCAAGTGCCGTTTCCACGGCGGCTGTTTCCATGAGCAGATCGTGGACTTTTTTGGAGCACCACATTCCGTCCGGACGCAGCGAACTGGTGACGTACGCCAGAGTGCGGCGCAGGGCGACGGCATCCATGGCCTGGCCGCCATACCATTCGGTGATGACGCCTTCGGGCACGGTGTCCTCTTCCCGCACTGCGATGTCCGTCCCGCTTGAGCCTCCGGGGACGGCGGTAGAGGTAGACAGATGCTCCTCCTGTTCGGGGAGCAGGCCTTTAACGAGGCCGAGAAGGGGCACGTCCCAGGCTCTGGTGTCCTGGGCCGCGCGAACCGTCTCCAGTTCCGTCGCGGCCTGTCTCATGGTGAGACCGGCGTGGGCGGCGAGGAGAACAGCGCACGAGAGCGCAGAGGCAGCGACTATGCGCGAGGCACGGCGGCTGTTCTTCCCCTTGGAGGCGGAAGGCCCTTGATCGGCTGAACGGAAAAGTCGATGTCCAGTCATGCTGTATCCTATACACTTTCGCTTTTATGGCGTCAAATGGGAAAACTGTTTTCAAAAACCGGCGATATGCCTGACAGTTGCCGTTTCTCCGCAAAGATGCATCAAGGGGTGCAAAAAAGTTTTTTCACACTTCCATTGCCTGGGTGACGCAGATACAGGACAGGTGTACTGGACTCCCATTGCCTGTTTCGCAGGGAGGCCGAAAGAAGCGTTTTGCTGTGAAATCATCCCTCCGCAGCGCGGCGCGGACAGCCATGCAGGGCCCGCCCGGGAGGATG
>JAUNSE010000338.1:0-1797 GCA_030539415.1 Desulfovibrionaceae bacterium | reverse complement strand
TCCGGCGCGTGATATGGCGCCCCCGGGCAGGGCGCGACCGCCCTTCCCGGCCGGCTCCGGCCGGCGGACGAACGGTCCCGGACGAGGCCTCAGCCGTTGCGCGGGCCGGCAAGACAGGGTACAAGTCCGCCACAACGTCAAAGCCGGAGGAGAAGCATGGCGGGTGCCGACAAAAGCAGCGCACGGGACAGGACAGGCGGCCGCGCGGCCGCGGAAGGCCGCAGGGAGCCGCGGGAGCGCCGCACGGACGATCGCGCCCGTGGCGAATCCCGCCGCGAGTCCCGTCCCGACGGCGGGCGCGGGGACAGAAGCCGGGACGCCGGCATGAGGAGAGACCGGTCCGGGGAGAGAGCCGGGAATGGCGGCGCCGCCGCAAGATCCGATCGCTTTGTCCGCGGGGACAGCTTCAGGAAGAAATCATCCGCGGGAAGCGCCCATGCGGGCCGCGGGAGCGCTGCGTCCGGCACGGCGGCGGAGTCCGCGGCAGAAGACGGCGTGCGTCTCAACAAATATATCGCCTCCACGGGCCGCTGCTCGCGCCGCGCGGCGGACGAGCTCATAGAGGCCGGCCGCGTGCGCCTGAACGGCCGCCCGGCAAAGGCCGGCGACAGGGTCCTGCCCGGGGACGCGGTGACCGTGGACGGCCGCGCCGTCCAGATCGAGGAGGGACAGGTCTGCCTCATGCTCCACAAGCCCGTGCAGGTGGTCTCCACGGCCAGCGATCCGCAGGGCCGGCGCACGGTGCTGGATTTCGTGCCCGAAGCCTACCGCCATCTGCGCCTCTATCCGGTGGGGCGCCTGGACTACTTCTCCGAAGGCCTCATCCTGCTGACCAACGACGGCGCCCTGGCCCAGCGCCTGACCCATCCGAGCCACAGGCAGACCAAGGTCTACCAGGTGCTGGTGCGCGGCCAGGTCACGGCCGCGGTGCTGCGCACCCTGCGCGGCGGCATGACCCTGGCCGAGGGCGACAGGACGGCTCCCTGCGAGGTCATGGCCGCCGGCGCCCCGAACGGGGAGACCCTGCTCACCATAACCCTCCATCAGGGCCTGAACCGCCAGATACGGCGCATGTGCCGCGACACCGGGCTCACCGTGCTCAGGCTGAAGCGCGTGGCCGAGGGCGGTCTCGGCCTGGGCTCCCTGGCTCCGGGCCAGGTGCGCGAGCTCGCACCCGAGGAAGTGCGCGCCCTGCGGGAAGACTAGTGCGTGAAGACTGGCTCGGAAGACCGGCGGAGAAACGATGCAGGCCCGGCGGAGCGCCGGTGCAGGACCGCCGGCAAAAAGGACGGGAGCCGGGCCCCTGCCCGGTCGGACACGCGCTGCCGACACGCCCGGCCGGTCCGCCGCAGACGGAGCCGCGGTCACGAAAAGGCGCGCGGCAGGCGTGACGGGTGCGGCCGCATGCCGCACTGCGGCATGGCAATTCTGCGTTTGATGCCTCGCCCGGCCGGTTCGGGACAGGCTTTGCGGGAAAATGCCGCAAGGATGCACATCCGTCTGACAG
Source organism: Desulfovibrionaceae bacterium (assembly GCA_030539415.1). Classification (GTDB taxonomy): domain Bacteria; phylum Desulfobacterota; class Desulfovibrionia; order Desulfovibrionales; family Desulfovibrionaceae; genus Desulfovibrio. The sequence continues at coordinate 290 of JAUNSE010000338.1, read as the reverse complement.
AACGCTCTTTTTTGCCGGTTCCGCGTCTGCCCGAGACTGCCCTGCCCGCCCGCGCGTGATGCCGCACCGGTGCGCAATATACTGCAAACTGCTGCTTTTTATGCTCTGGGTTGTCCCGGGAGGGGCGGCGGGCGGATCGGGCGCGGGCCGCCGGCCCCTGCCCCGAGGCGCGCAGGCCGCGCGTACAGGGGGACATGAGGCCGCGAAAAACGTGTTCTTGACATGGCATTCTTGCGCGGCTACCATTTTCAGGCTTTGAAAAAACCATGTTCAGCGCGTGTTTATCTTCA
>JAUNSE010000337.1 GCA_030539415.1 Desulfovibrionaceae bacterium | reverse complement strand
GAGGCTCAGGATGCCCAGACGGTGCCAGCCCGGCTTGTCGGGCGTCAGCACGTGGAAGGCGCGGCCCATGTTGCGGCGGGAGGCGCGGCCCAGGGAAAATTCCATGACCAGGACAGGGAAGCCCAGGACCACGAGGAAGCCAAGATAGATGAGGACAAACCAGGCTCCCCCGTACTGGCCTGTAATCCAGGGAAAGCGCCAGACATTTCCAAGGCCGATGGCGCAGCCTGCGGACAAGAGAAGGAAGCCGAGACGGCTGGCCAGACGTTCACGGGCCATGACAGTTCTCCTTGCGCGGCCTCAGCGCGGTGCGCGGCGCTGCTGGGGCGGCGGATGACGATTCGGTGGTGATGGGACAAAACGGTGGCGGCCACCCCGCCGCGCGCTGCCTGCGGCGTGCAGGCCGCAAACGGATGTTTCGCATGCGGCAGCCGCGGGACGGCGTCCGGCAGGCCGCGCCGGGCCGGCCGGATCAGACCGCCGGGGTCGAGGGGCCCGAAGAGCCGGGCGCGTCCGGGGAGGCGGGCTTCGGCCTGTCCCAGTAGCGGACGCGGCCGTTGATCAGAATGGCGCAGACGGCCAGGGGGATGAAGTGCACGGCATGGAAGAAGAGCGCCAGTCCGAGCGCGCTGGTGCTGTCCACGCCGAACCAGGACAGGGAAAGGACCATGGCGCCCTCGAAGAGGCCGATGCCTCCCGGCAGCGAGGGGATGGCCGTGCCGAGCGTGGACACGGTGAAGACGACCACCATCTGCGGCACGGTGAGGCCGAGTTCGCCCATGGGGCCGACAGTGAAGTAGAAACTCAGAAAATACGTGCCCCAGGTGCCGATCGAGCAGACCATGCCTCTGGCGACCCAGGGCACGGAAATCTGATCGATGAGGCTTGTGTGCAGGCGGGACAGGGGAGAGGCCAGCCGCCCGGGCAGGAAGCGGGCATACAGGGAATGGAAGAAGCCCGACCAGTGCCGGAGGCTGAAAAAGCCCAGCACGCCGCCGCAGAGCACGGCGACCGGCACGCTCAGGCCCATGTTGAGCTCCTGACCGCCCACCTGCGTCCAGGAGAACAGCAAAAGCGTGCCGAGGCAGATGATGTCCAGCAGCCTGTCCCAGATGATGACCGAGCTGATCTCCACCAGGGAGTACGGTGTCTCTCTGGTCAGATAGACTATTTTCAGCGCGTCGCCCGCCTTGGCGGGCAGGACGCAGTTCATGCCCGTGCCCAGGATGGTGGCGGCCAGACTGCGCCGGTAGCCCACCTCGCGCGGCAGAAGGACGTTCAGACGCTGGCCGAGAATCAGATAGTCTATCAGGGCGAAGAAAAAGACCGGCATCATGGCCGCGAGGGTGTAGGACCCCAGGGTCTGCCGGAGGATGGCAAGATCCACATCGCTCAGCGCCCAGGCCAGGGCGCCGATGCCTATGCCCCACTGCAGCAGGGATATGGCTGTTCGTCTTAAGCTGTTCATCGGTCTGTTCTGTCGAAAGGTTGGCAGGACGCCGGGTGTTCTGCCGGACAGCCTGCCGACCCGCAAGTGCCGCCTGCATTTCCCGGGTCGCGGTGTCGTGCGAGATCAGAAAACTGAATGGGGCTATATCCGTTTAATGGCGCCTGCGCAAGGAAAACAGGAACGGACGGACGCCATTTCCGGCCCCTTCAGGCAGGCCCGCCGCACAGGAACATAAAAAAATTTTTTCCCGTTCTTTTCCCCGTGCAGGGCTCCTGGGACGAGCCGCCCCCTGTCGGAGCCCGGGCTCCGGCCTCATCTTTTCGGCGGACAGGCCGATAGGATGTACAGCACCGTTCAGCCTCAGTGCCCTTCCGGATCCGGTCCGGGATGCGCCCGGCAGGGCAGTCGGGCGTCATTCCACAGGATTTGCGGCAGGAGAAGACCATGCAGGGCACAACATCAGACATGATCAAAGCGGAACTCCCGGTCGGACGGACAGCGGTCTGCCGGACTCTTGCCTGCCTTGCCGTCCTCCTCCTTGTCTGCGGCCTTTTCGCCGGCTCCGCCCTGAGCGAGCCTCTCTCCGGCGCCGCGGCAAAAAATTTCGAAGCCTCCCTGTACAAAATGGATGCCGCCGAATTCGGCGAGCTGCGCACGCTCAATGCCTCCCTCCTCAGACAGACATACGAGGAGCTCAGGGAGCGCGTGGACGCCCTGCTGGAAGACGAGAAGCGCCGCACCTGGCGCCAGTCCTGGGAAATTATGCGCGACGGCTTTGTCAGCGTGGCCATTTCCCGCCCCGCCCCCACTCTGGGCGCACAGGCCGTCTTCCGCGCGGCGGAATGCCAGGAGGCTCTTGCGGGCTATTCGCGGGCGGCCAGAGACTGGCGCATGGCCGTGCGTCTTTACGAATCCGTGGCCCGCTGCTATCCGGGCTCCGTGCGCGCCGATGACGCCCTGCTCGCCTGCGCCCGCCTGTCGCTGGCCAACCTGCGCGACAGCCGCGGCGCCGGCGCCTACATCGACTGGATTCTGGAAAAGTACGCCCGCGCCGATTCGGCCGAAGGCGCCCGCGCTCTGAAGGATGCTCTCGGCAGCGGCGGCTCCTCCGCTCGCGAACTCGCCGTGAAGATGAGCGCCCACAACGCCGCCCGCACGGACGCCCAGGCTGCGGCCTCCCGAAAGAATGCAGGAAAGCCGGCCGCCTCCTCCGCAGCCGAAAGCCGCGCGAAAGCCGGTGCCGCGTCCGTGAAGCGGTCAGAGGAAGCTGCCGCCGCGCGGACAGCCCAACGCGCCGCAAAACGGACACGCCCCGCCCCTGCCGCCGCAGGACAGATCGTTCCGGCCCTGACCGTCACCATCGACGCCGGGCACGGCGGACAGGATCCGGGCACCATGCACAACGGCGTCATCGAAAGGGATGTCACGCTGGATGTGGCCCTGCGTCTCGGACGCATCCTCAAGGAAAGCGGCTTCCGCGTGAACTACACGCGCACCACAAACCGCACGGTCTCCCTGCCCGACAGGGCCGTTTACGCCAACAGCAGAGGCTCGGATCTCTTCATTTCGATACACGTCAACGCCAATCTCAGCGAGAAGGTCCGCGGCCTTGAGGTCTACTACCTTGACACGGCCCCTTCTCCGTACGCCCCGGTGCTAGTGGCCGACAG
>JAUNSE010000336.1 GCA_030539415.1 Desulfovibrionaceae bacterium | reverse complement strand
CCAGTTCTACATTCTCGACTCCCTGGCCTGGGTGCACTACCGCATGGGCAACTTCAATCTGGCCTGGGACCTCATCCGCGAGGCCGTCCGCCTGGACAGCACGTCCGATCCCGAAATCTGGGAGCACTACGGCGACATCGCCCGCGGCCGCGGACTGCCCGACGAAGCCCGCAGCGGCTACCGCAAGGCCATTCAGGACGGCGAGGGCAGACTCGACATCGAAAACCTGCGCCGCAAGCTGGAGGATCTGTGATGCCCGCCGCCCCAACCCTGCAACCGCGCGCCGGCGCGGCCCCCGGCAAAGCCATGCACGCATCCTTCCGGCTGTCCGCCTCGTTCATGCCGGCCCGGCTGCTCGCCCTGGGCCTGGTCTGCGTTCTTCTCGCCGCCTGCGCCGCCCGCGTGACGCCCGTCGATCCCGGCAGGGCCGATGCCGTGTGGCAGTCCATGCTCGGCCGGGCTCCGGCAAAGGCCGAACCGTACCGCGACACCCTGAGCCTGCGCTTCGGCACAGAGGGCAGCACCCGCCGCGTCACGGCCCTGATCTGGGGCAACGGCGGCGACAGTCTGCGCCTCGACGTGCGCGCCGGCGTCGGCGCCACCATCGCCATGCTGAGCCAGCAGGAGGATCACTTCCTGCTCTACGCCCCCATGGAGGAGAAGGCCTGGTTCCACGAGGGAGCCACAAGCCCCCTGCTCAGACTGGGCCTGCCCCTGCCCATCACGCTCTTCCGCCTCGAGGCCCTGCTGCACGGGCGTCATGCCGAGGTCTTCGGCGCCTCGTTTCTCAGGTGCCAGGGCGTGAAGGACGGCATCGAATACGAGCTCGAGGAGGGCATGGGCGGCAGGCTGACCGTCTCCGCGGACGGCCTTCCCGTGCGCTGGCAGGACGATTCCTGGCGCATCGAATTCTCGCACGAGGAAGATGGTTCGCTCAAACGTCTTGATCTTGCCAACATAAAAGGCGAAAAGGGTATTGTTCTCGTGCGTCAGAGGGAGCATCCCGCCCCCTTCGACGAAGCGCAGATGCGGCTAGAGCTTCCCGAGGGAACCAGACTCGCGCCGCTGAGCGACATGCGCAGAGGCTGACTCCGGGCCTGACCGGGGCCCGCCCCCGGCACACAACTCCCTCACTTCAGGGCCGAGGCCCAAGGACAGGATCATGAACGAATTCACCGTCAAACCGCACAACATTCACATCGGCTGCGATCACGCCGCCGTCGACCTCAAGAACTTCATCGTCGCCCTGCTCAAGGAGCGCGGCCACGAGGTCATCGACCACGGCGTCAACACGACGGACAGCTGCGACTACCCGGACATCGCCCATGAAGTGTGCCGCGCCATGGAAGGCCGGGAAAGCACGGCCGGCATTCTTCTGTGCGGCACCGGCATAGGCATGTCCATCGCGGCCAACCGCCATCCCCACATCCGCGCCGCCCTGTGCACCACCGAGCTGCACGCGAGCCTCGCCCGCCGCCACAACAACGCCAACATGCTGTGCATGGGCGCCCGCGTGACCGGCGTCGAGCTGGCCAGGGCAATCCTGCGCACCTTCCTTGAAACCGATTTCGAAGGCGGCCGCCATCAGCGCCGCGTCGACAAGCTGGGCATCTAGCCCGCCCCCGGACGTCCCCCTTCCAGACTGACAAAAGGTCCTTGCTCCATGCAGATTTTCAATACAGCTTCCCGCTCCAAGGAAAGCCTTGTCCCCGTGCGCCCAGGCAGAATCCACATGTACGTCTGCGGCGTGACGGTCTACGACTACTGCCATATCGGCCACGCCCGCTCGGCCCTGGTCTTCGACGTGCTGGTCCGCCATCTGCGCCGCCAGGGTCTGGACGTGACCTTCGTGCGCAACTTCACCGATGTCGATGACAAGATCATCAACCGCGCCAACAGGGAGGGCCGCGACTGGAAGGAGGTGGCCGAGACCTACATCCGCGCCTTCCACGAGGACATGGACGCCCTGGGCGTGCTCAGGGCCGATGTGGAGCCGCGCGCCACGGAGCACATGCAGGACATTCTCGACATGGTGCAGAGCCTTGTGGATCAGGGCAGCGCCTACGCCACCCCCTCGGGCGACGTCTACTTCCGCGTGCGCTCCATGGCCGACTACGGCAAGCTCTCGCACCGCAGCCTGGACGACATGCAGGCCGGAGCCCGCGTGGCCGTGGGCGACGAGAAGGAGGATCCCATGGACTTCGCCCTGTGGAAGGCCGCCAAGCCCGGCGAGCCCTACTGGGAGAGCCCCTGGGGCCGCGGCCGCCCCGGCTGGCACATCGAGTGCTCGGCCATGTCCAGGCCGTATCTGCCGCTGGACATTCACGGCGGCGGCATGGACCTCGTCTTCCCGCATCACGAGAACGAAATCGCCCAGACCGAATGCGCCTGCCACTGCTCGCTGGCCAATCTCTGGATGCACAACGCCTTCGTGCAGATCAATTCCGAAAAGATGTCCAAGAGCCTTGGCAACTTCAAGACCATACGCGACATCCTCGAGACCTGGCTGCCCGAGACGCTGCGCTTCTTCCTGCTGAGCAAGCACTACCGCTCGCCCGTGGACTTCACGCCCGAGGGCATGAACGACGCCGAGCGCGCCCTGTCCCGCGTCTACGAGGCCCTGGCCGCCGCGAAGGAGGGCCTTGCCCGCGCCAAGTGGAAGCGCTCGCCCCTGCCCGCCGAAACAGCCGCCGAATGGAGCGCCCTGAGCACCGGCTTCCTGGATGCCATGGAGGACGATCTCAACACGGCCCAGGCCCTGGGTCATGTCTTCTCCATGGTGCGCATCGTGAACCGCCTGCTCGAGGACAAGGCCCTGCGCGCCTCCGAGGCCGTGCGCGACCTTCTGCAGGACTTCCTCGCCCGCATGGAGGACGTCACGGCCAGGACCGGCCTGTTCGGCGACGAGCCGAAGGCCTTTCTGGTCTCTCTGCGCGCCTCGCGCTGCGTCAGGCTCGCCGTCGACGTGCCGCAGGTCGAGGCGCTGGTGGCCGCCCGCGCCGAAGCGCGCGCGGCAAAGGACTTCGCCCTTTCGGACAGCCTGCGCGACAAGCTCAGGGACATGAAGGTGGAGGTGCGCGACACCCCCCAGGGCCAGGTCTGGGATCTGGTCCTCGCTCCGG
>JAUNSE010000335.1 GCA_030539415.1 Desulfovibrionaceae bacterium | reverse complement strand
AGCCGCGTTTCTTCCGGGACCGCGCGTCCTAAGCCCAGCTCGCGGTCCCGGTCCGGACTCCCGCCTGCCTGCCGGCCGTGCCCGCCGGACCGGCAGAGCGGTCAGGCAAGTCTCCTTCCTCTGACACTCAGTCTCCCCCAAAAAAAAGAAAGGCGCCCTCTCTTCCATCCAGACGGAAGGGAGGGCGTCTCGCTCATATTTAGGCAAACCGCGCCATGCGGGCTCCGCTGCACAGCGCTAAGGCCTGTTCGCGATGCTGTCCACAGTGCCGGCGCCGGTCGGACTGCCCGGACGCCTCCAGTCCCTGCCCGGGTTGGCGTCCGCCTCCTTCGCCCTCTCCTTGATTTCATTGACTTCGCGCAGTTCAGGCACAAAGGCGTCATGCACATATTCCACAAGACCCAGCGTGGCGAATGCCAGAACGGTCTTGCCGACTTCGAGGGCGCTGTTGTTCACCTTCTCGATGTGCAGGCCTTCGCGCAGGATATAGTAATAATAGAGATGTTCTGAGTTGCCGCATTCCCTGATGTGCGATGTTCTGAGCACGGCGGCCTTGCCGCGCCATCTGAAGCGGCCCCTTTCCGTCACGATTGCCTCCGGCTCCAGCGGATCGACAACCACCCTGTACGAGGCATTCTCGTTGTCCGTGAAATACGCGTCAAAGAGCCTCTGCGCGGCCGGGCGGTAGTCCGGACGCAGGGGATACCAGTCGGCCCGGGCCGCATAGTCCTGCGCCGCGGACGGCATGGCGTCATTCTTCGCGGAACAGCCCCACTGCGCGAGGCAGAGCAGCGCGATGGCCGCGGTCAGTGCCAGATGTCTTCCCAGTGTGTGATTCATTTCCTCTCCGCTCCTGTCCGGTCACGCGCGGGGCGCGCCCGGCGGCCTCAGGCCCTGGTCAGTCCACAATGACGTCCCCGTTCTCGTCCCTGCTCCAGCGCAGGCCAGGGTAGAAATCCGCCTCCAGCGAACGCAGCCGTATCGCGCTGTAGCGCTCCCCGAGCACCTGCAGGTCCTTCGAGGCGGAGGTCGAGGCCGTCAGCGTGGCAACGCCCAGCAGGAACTTGCCGGCAGTGGTGAAATAGCCTTCCCCGTCGAACGCGAAGCCGCCGGAAGTGAGCCAGCAGTCGAACACATTGATGCGGTTCCTGTCCCGTTTCAGGATTTCCTCCTTGACGAACGTCCCCTTCACGGCGGCCTGGCCGCGCCATGCGAAGCGCCCCTCCCCGTCCACGCAGGGCTCCGGCGGCACCGGGTCCACATAGATGCTGCAGTTGACCCACCCCTCCTCTCTCAGGTGCGCCGCAAGCGCCCTGCGCGCGGCCGCCCGGTAATCGGGGGGCATGGGGAAGAAGTCGGCGCGGCTGCTGTGGTCCGGCGGCGGGGCGCTTTTCGAGGAGCAGCCCCACAGCATGAGGCTGCAGAGCACAAGGCAGACAGCTGCTGCCGCAAGTTTTCCCGGTGCATGGCTCATGGTTTGTCTCCTGTCTGTCTCCTGTCACGCGCGGAGGGGACCGCAGGCGTCGCAGCGCCTACGGCCGGCTGGTCATGCTCGAGGCGGCATTCTCCCGCTTCCAGCTTCTGGTCGGATCCTTCTTCGCCTGTTCGGCTCTCTCCTTGATCTCTCTGGCACGACTGAATTCCGTCACAAAGGCATCATCCGTATGCTCTATAATGGTCAGCGTGGCGATCGACAGCAGGGCCTTGCCGAATTCAACGGAGCCATTGTAGGCGTCCTCGATATGGATGCCCTTTCTCGTGACATAATAGTAGTAGACTTCATCAAGGCCATCACTCTTCATTTCGGAAGATTTGCATGTCACAACGGCCATGCCGCGCCACAGAAACCGTCCCTTCCTGGTCACATATGGCTCCGGCTCCAGCGGATCGACAACGCTCCTGTACGCATATATGTCGTCATCCACAAAGCAGGCGTCAAAGACCCGCTGCGCGGCCTTGCGGTAATCCGGGCGCAGAGGATACCAGTCCGGCCGGCTGGCATAGTCCGGCGGCAGAGGCGGCGGCGTCTCGTTTTTCGAGGAGCAGCCCCACTGCGCAAGGCAGAGAAGCAGAAGGCAGACAGCTGCCGTCACAAATTTATCCGATGCATGGCTCATTGTCTTCTCCCGTTCTGTTCCGTCATGCCGGCTTCACCCGCCGTTTTGGTGGCGCACAGGCACCCTGCCGGGGGCCTCACGGCCGCATGTCCTCGATCTCGTCCCGCGTCCAGCTCATGCCCGGGTTCAGCTCTTCCTCTATGGCGCGGCGCCTGATCTTTTCGTACAGGTCGCTTTTCATCTCAAGATCCTCATTGATATCCGAGGCCGTGTTGAGGGTGACGAGCGCCAGCAGATCCTTGCCCACGGTTGTCTGCAACTGATCCTCTCCCAGCGTGACGCCGTTCTGGGAGAGATAGTAGTAGCAGACTCTCTTGTAGATCTGCCTTCTCTTTCTGGGTCTTATCATGGTCTGCTCGACGGCGGCCATGCCGCGCCACTTGAAATAGTTCCGCACGGTCACATAGGGCTCGGGCTCGAGCGGGTCAACATATATTCTAAAGCTGTCCTCCTCGTTGCTGGGAAAGGCTGCCTCGAAGACCTCCTGTGCGGCCTCCCGGTAGTCCGGGCGCAGCGGGAACCAGTCCGGGCGGGAGGTATAGTCCGTCGGCGCGTCGTTTTTTGCCGAGCAGCCGGTCTGCACAAGGCAGATCAGCAGCAGGGCAAGCAGCATCACCAGTTTCTGCACTGCGGCATGGCCCATGTCCTTGTCTCCAGGTTTCTGAGGGGTATGGCGGAAGGCGAGCGGATGCGGCGGCAGACGGGGCTGACGGTTCGCTCCGCGGGTTTTGCGGCATGCGCGCAGGGGACAAAAGGTTTTGCTGTCCGGCTTTCGCGCACGCGCTGGAAAAATCTGTGGTCTGATTGCCGACTCTATACGCCCTGCGGGGCTCTGGCGCAAGACAATGGCAAAACAGGCGTGCAGGGCCCGCGCGGCGGAGCCGGAACCTGTCACATTCTGAAGCACTCCCCGGCCTTATGGCTTTCACCCCTCCCGGGTCGGGCGTCATGGTTTTCCGCCACCCGAAGCCCCAGGCCGCAGGCTTTCATTCTGCCCTGGACAGTGACAGGAG
>JAUNSE010000334.1 GCA_030539415.1 Desulfovibrionaceae bacterium | reverse complement strand
AGCTAGTTGGAGTTACAAAAATGTCAACACAATGATATTGTTGTAGAAATAAATTTGAAAAATTTATTTTGCTCGGGACCTAAATTAGCGCTTGACATTTGGGGCGCTTTTCTCCCGTCCGCCTCTGTGGCCGTCATCCGGCAGTCGGCCCCTTTGCCTCCCGCCGCAGGCCCGAAGGAGGCGCCTGCCCTGAAGAGGGAGCCGCGTCATCTCTCCCGGGACAGGGGAGCCTGCTGTCTCGCCGCGGGACGCATGCTTGAGCGGTGCGCCGGTGTGTGGCAATATGCCCCTGCGCCATGAGGCCGCGGCATCCGGCCGCGCCATGTTTTGGGCGCCGCGTCCCCGATCCGGGGCGTGTTTTTTTTCGGAGCGGGGAGTGCGCAGGCTGCGGGCGCCCCGCGTGACGCGCGGAGGACAGGCATGGCAAAGGCAGCCCGGATGGACGACTACCCCGACCTTTTCGGGGCCAAGGAGACTGTCAACGAGGAGGAGCGCATCGCGCGCGAGACCAAGGAGAAGCGCCTGCGCGTGCTCGGCCGCGACGGCATGAAGCTTGTGCGCGTGCCCGAGGAGGAGCGCGACCGCGACATCTGCCGCGCAGCCCTGACGCAGAACGGCCTGGCCCTGCAGTTTGTGCCCGAGGAGAAGAGGGACATGTACTACTGCCAGAAGGCCCTGCGCTCGGCGGGCATGGCCCTGCAGTACGTGCCCATGAGCCTGCGCTCGGGCAGCGTCTGCCGCCTGGCCATGCGCAACGACGGCCTGGCCCTGCAGTTCGTGCCGGACGAAGAGCGCGACGTGACGGTCTGCCGCACGGCCGTGGACCAGAACAGCTGCGCCCTGCAGTACGTGCCCCCGGCCCTGCTGGACGTTGCCCTGGTGCGCCGCGCCATGCGCGTGAACGGCCGGGCGCTGGAATACGTGCCCATGGAGATGCGCGACGCGGACATCTGCTACGAGGCCGTGCGCACCAGCGGCGTGGCCCTGCGCCACGTGCCGGAGGAGCTGAGGACGCCCGTGCTGGTGTGCCGGGCCATGCTCTCGGCCCTGACCGACGTGCGCCGGCGCGCCTCCATCGTGCTCTACACCCCGCCGGACTGGGACGAGCTCAAGAAGCACAAATCCCGCGACGAGTGGGGCCGCTTCGAGAACTGGCAGGTGAAGGTGCCGGACGACTTCCCCTTCCCGGAGGAGCTGGCCCTGCCGCCGGAAGAGGTGACGGCCTGCCTGCGCGATCTGGGCAGGGCCTATGCCGCTGCCGCCGGGAAGCCCGACTTCATGGAAAACGAGAAGGGCCTGCACCCCGGCACCTCCTTCTGGCTCGAGGTGCCCCGCGAGGCCGCCGAGGGCGAGGAGCCCCCGCGTCCCTGGCGCGTCTACGCGGCCGGCCTCTCCAGGCTTCTGACCGGCGAGACCGACGCCCACGGGCTGCCGGTCCAGTCCGGCGCCTGCTCGGCCGCAGCTGCGGTCATGGACTGGTCCGCGAACTGGAAGGAATAGCGGCCCGGCAGCGCCCTCTCAGGATGCCGCTCCTCGGCGCGGCCGGCAGTGCCGGAGGCGCAAAACGCGAAATGCGAAGGACCCGATGCGCATGGCACCGGGTCCTGTGTTCTGTTGTCTGCTGCTGTCCGGCTGCGGTCCGCAGGGCCGGCCCGAGCCTCTTTCTTCAGGCCCGGGCCGGATGCCCTAGCGCTGCACTTCGGGCAGCGTGAAGTCCGGGTCCAGGACGGGCGGCACGGGCTTGCCGGCGTCCTTGGCCTCCTGGCGCCTTGTCCAGTAGTTCATGTGGCTCGAGATGCACTCGAGGATGGCCTTGTGCTCGGCATGGCCGGAGCCCTCGATAGTGATCGGCGGGAAGAAGCGGAACATGACGTCGTTGTCCGGGCGCACCGGGCCGAGCTCCTTGATCTTCTTTCCCTGTCCCCAGGCGTCCGTCTTGAGGGCCAGGGGCACGACCGGCACGCCGGCCTTGCGGGCCAGCTTCACGCCGATGGTGTTGAAGTGGGACGGGTCGAAGTGCAGGGCGCGGGTGTACTGCGGGAAGACAATGACGGAGACGCCCTTCTTCAGACGGTCCACGCCCTCGCGCATGATGGTGGTCAGATCCTCGCGGGGATTCTTCCTGTCCACCACCACGGGGTCGCGGGAGCGCATGACGGGCCCGAAGAAGCGCATTTCCACCAGGGAGCGCTTGACGATGAAGGTCACGGGGAAGCGCGGGCGCACGATGGCCGGCAGGATGAAGGTCTCCAGCGTGGACATGTGGTTGGCCACTATGACGCAGGGGCCGTCCATCTTCTCCAGTATGTCCATGCCCATGACATGGAAGCGCAGGCCGGAGCGCTCGCAGTCCTCGGCCACCATGGCGCTGGCGTAGCACCAGTGCTCGTCGTCGCACAGGCCCTTGGCGGCCCTGGAGGTCAGCCAGTGCGTGGTCTTCAGAAAGACGCGGGCGTAGAAGGACGGCGAGGGGAAGACCCTGGAGACGAGGTTCGGCACGGTCACCGGACTCACATAGGTGTCGCCGGGAAAGTAGTTGAGCATCTTGCCTGGTGTGAAGTTTTCCATGGGTGGGGGTCACTCCTTGAAAGATATGCGCCGCGTGCTCCGCGCGTCCGCCGGAATGGTCCGGGCGGTGTCCGGAAGAGGGGCCGGGGACGGACGAAAAGGGGGCGCCTGGCTGTCTGTACGAAAGGGCCCGACGAAGGGGGCCCGGGAGAGAGGGCGCTTTCGGACGCGCCGCGGGCCTTCAGCTCTGGCGCAGATTGCGCCTGCGCCGCCACCACTGGGAGAGCTTCGGCTCCTCGCCGTTGGCCGAGGGCGTGTAGAACTGGCGCTGGGCTATGCCCTCCGGCAGGTAGTCCTGCTCCACCCAGCCTTCGGGATAGTTGTGCGGATAGAGGTAGCCGCGCCCGTAGCCCCATTCCTTCTGCAGCTGCGTGGTGGCGTTGCGCAGGTGCAGGGGCACTGGCAGGGGGCCCTGGGCGCGCAGCACCTTGCGGGCGTTGAGATAGCCCGCGTAGGAGGCGTTGGACTTGCGGGCCAGGGCCAGATAGACCACGCACTCGGCCAGGGGGATGAAGCCCTCGGGCATGCCCACGTATTCCACGGCCTGCTGGCAGGAGACGGCCATGGTCAGGGCCTG
>JAUNSE010000333.1 GCA_030539415.1 Desulfovibrionaceae bacterium | reverse complement strand
TCAAGTGCGCGGCCAGAGTCTACACGGACATGGCCACCTTCGAGTCCGCCGGCGTATCGGGGAAGATTCAGTGACGCAGACCGGCAGCGCGCTTCTTGAAGTCAGGAACGTGACAAGGCTGTTCGCGGTGCGCGGAGCGAAAGGCTCGGCGCCCGCGATGCTGCGGGCCGTGGGCAATGTCTCCCTTTCCATCTCCCGCGGCGAGTGCGTCGGCCTGGTGGGAGAGTCCGGCTGCGGCAAGTCCACGCTGGGCCGCCTTGTCTGCGGTCTCGACACGCCGACATCGGGAGAGGTCCTGCTTGACGGCCGGCCCCTTCCTCCGGCCGGCCCTTCATCGTCCGAGGCAGGGCGCATACAGATGGTCTTTCAGGATCCCTTTTCCTCGCTCAATCCGCGCATGCGCGTCGGCGAGAGTGTGGGAGAAGGTCTGAGAACCGCAGGCTGCAGGCGCAGACAGCCCATGAGCGCGGCCGAAAGGCGCGAGGCCGTTGCCCGCGTCTTTGACAGCGTGGGCCTCTCGGGCATGGAGTCCCGCTATCCGCACGAGTTCTCCGGCGGCCAGCGTCAGCGCGTGGCTCTGGCCAGAGCCTTTGTCACCCGTCCCGACCTTGTGGTCTGCGACGAGCCTGTGTCGGCGCTTGACGCCTCGGTGCAGGCCCAGGTGCTCAACATCATGCGCGACCTGCAGGAGGAGCTCGGTCAGGCGCAGATTTTCATCTCGCACAATCTGGCCGTGGTGCGCTTCATGTGCTCCCGCCTCCATGTCATGTACCTGGGCGAGATTGTGGAGGAGCTGGACTGCAGCCGTCTTGACGCGGCCGCTCACCCCTACACGCGGGCGCTTGCCGCGGCCATGCCGTCGGCCGGACGCGGAAGGGGGGAGCTTGTGGTCCTTGCGGGCGAACTGCCGTCGCCGCTGTCGCCTCCGCCGGGCTGCCGCTTTCATCCCCGCTGCCCCAGGGCGCAGGATATCTGCACGCGCGAGGAGCCGGCCTGGAAGGAGCTTGCTCCGGGCTGGCGCGTGCGCTGCCATCTGGCCTGACAGACGCCGTGCGCAAAAGCGCGAAGTTGAAAACAGGAAACGGGCGTCAGCTTTTCTTGCGGCTGACGCCCGTTTCTCGTCCCGCGAAAAGGAGACGCTCCGCGGGTGTTAGCGCCGCGGACGGACCGCGGCGAAAGAATGCGAGAGTTCTGTGCGAGCGGGAGACGGGTCAGGATCGTCCGCGTCCGCCGTCTGTCCTGTCGTCCCGGTCCATGGCGGCGCTGTCCTCCGCACCGGCGCTGTCGCCGGCGTCGGGCAGTATCAGCTGCGCGCTGCTCCATTCGTCGGGGTCCAGATCGCTCAGATCCCAGGGCTCCGCACGGCGGCGCCGTGCCCCTGCTTCCGTCCCGCCGTCCCAGTCACGCTCCGCGCAGCCGGACCGCCTGGCCCAGGTTCCCAGCCCGTTTGTCCAGCCGCCGGCATCACCGGGCTCGGCGCCTTCTCCCGGGCCGGGCACCGGCCCTCCGCCGGCGCTGGCTTCGGGCAGGATATCCCTGTTCATGCTTGAGAGCAGGCGCAGTTCCATGGCCTGGAGCAGCGTCTCAAGTCCGAAACCCGTTCTGCCGGACACGTGCAGCGCTCCGGGCAGGGCGTCACCAAGTTCGGCCTGCGCCTCGACGGAGAGCATGTCCCATTTGTTGAGCGCCAGCATGCAGGGAACAGAGGCAAGTCCGAGCTCCTTGAGAATGGTCTCGACCGACTGAATCTGCTGGAAGAGGTCAGGATGGGATGCGTCGGCCACATGGACGAGCAGGTCCGCGCACTCCAGTTCCTCGAGGGTGGCCTGAAAGGCCTCCATCAGCTCCTGGGGCAGGTTGCGGATGAAGCCCACGGTGTCGGCCAGCACGATTTCCCGTTCGCGGGGGAAGCGCAGGCGGCGCGTGGTGGTGTCCAGAGTGGCGAAAAGCTTGTCCTGGGCCAGCACCTCGGAGCGCGTGAGCCTGTTGAGCAGCGTGGACTTTCCGGCATTGGTGTAGCCCACCAGAGCGGCCAGAGGAATGCCGCTGCGGGCCCGGTTGCCGCGGACATACGAGCGCTGTCTGCGCAGCGACTCTAGCTCCCTGCGCAGGCGTCCCATGCGCTCGCGGCTGCGGCGCCTGTCTATCTCGAGCTTGGTTTCGCCGGGCCCGCGCCCGCCAATGCCGCCCATCAGGCGGTCCATGGCCCTGTTCTTGCCCGTCAGCCTGGGCAGCATGTACTTGAGCTGGGCCAGCTCCACCTGCAGCTTGCCGGCTCTTGTCACGGCGTGCTGGGCGAAGATGTCCAGAATGAGCTGGGTGCGGTCCAGCACCTTGCGCTCGGTGATGTCGGCCAGATCGTGCAGCTGCGCCGGAGCCAGCTCGCCGTCGAAAACGAGCATGTCGGCGCGTCCGGTCAGGGCCAGCACCTCCAGTTCGGCCATCTTGCCCTTGCCGAGCGTGCCGCGTCCCGCCCGCACGCGCTGCACCATGCGCCCGCAGACCGTGATGCCGGCCGTTCTGGCCAGCTCGGCCAGCTCGTCCAGGTTGCGCTCCTGCACGATTTTCGATTCGGGAGAGATGGAGACGAGCACGCAGCGGTTGGTGTCGGAGGCGTTTCTTCCGGCGTCCGAGGCCTCGCGGGCCAGCTCTTCCTCCAGCGCCAGAGCCGTGGCCGTGAGATCGGCCTGAGGCTGATCCCAGGGGCGCATGTCGCCGACCATGTAGGGCGCGCCCGCCGTGGGCGGCAGGAGATGGGCCGCCTGCCACTGCATGGGCGTTCCTTCGGGCGACACGGTGAGACAGGTGATGGAATCAAGGCGCAGGAAGAGCATGTCCATCAGATCTTCCTCGCTGAGTCCGTCCCTGTTCAGATGCGTGTGCAGAAGCCGCACGCCGCGCAGACGCGTGGTGCCCGTCCTGACCCGGTCAAGCTCAGGTATGTAGATGCCGTCGGCCTTGCCGACTATGATCATCTGGACGCGGCCGCGCCGGTCGAGCAGCAGGCCGATCTGCCGCTCGAGAGAGCGCGAAACAAGAGCAAGTTCCCGGGCCTGGTCCAGAGTGAAGACCTCAGAGGCCGGGAACTTGCGGTTTCCAAGTCTTTCCAGGGATTTCAGCTGAGCAGGTCTCAGCCCTTGGAGATT
>JAUNSE010000332.1 GCA_030539415.1 Desulfovibrionaceae bacterium | reverse complement strand
GGAGACGAAAAAGCCGGCCCGCGGCGGCAGCCCCTCCCCGCGCGAGCTTCGGACGCATCGCGGCGGCATCGGTCGCGCCTCAGCCCCCAGCGCATCCGGAAGACGCGGCGTTTCGCTTGCGCCGCCCCTTCATGTCTGCCATACTGCCGATGCTCATTTTTGCAGCATACGGACGCCAGGCCCTGTTTTCACTGCCGGAAGCACTGTCCGCGCCCCTTATTTTCAATCAGAGTTTTTCCGAGGTTCCATCTATGGAAGCATACTATGCAGGCTGGCTGTCCATCCTCCCCCCGGTCATAGCCATTGTTCTCGCCCTGGCCACCAAGGAAGTCTTCTTCTCCCTCATGGTGGGCATTCTGAGCGGCACGCTCATCTACTCCATCGGCACCGGCGCGGACAATGTGGTCATGAGCACGGTCTCCACGGCGTTTGAAACCATGGGCAAGAAGGTCGACTTCAACATTCTGGTCTTCTGCACCCTGCTGGGCGCCCTGGTCTTCGTGGTCTATCTGGCCGGCGGCTCCAAGGACTACGGCCGCTGGGCCACGAAGCGCATCAAGTCCAAGCGCTCGGCCCTGGTCTCCACCAGCGGCCTCAGCCTGACCATCTTCATCGACGACTACTTCAGCTGCCTCACCGTGGGCACGGTCATGTCCCCCATCACCGACAGCCTGAAGGTCTCGCGCGCCAAGCTGGCCTACATCATCGACGCCACAGCGGCTCCCATCTGCATCATCGCGCCGGTCTCCAGCTGGGCCGCCGCCGTGTCGAGCTCGCTGGCCACCACCGGAACCTTCCCCAGCGAGATGTCCGCCTTCGTGGCGGCCATCCCCTTCAACTTCTACGCCCTGCTCTCCCTGGCCATGGTCTTCGCCGTGGCCTGCTTCAACCTGGACTTCGGCCCCATGGCCCGCTCCGAGGCAAGGGCCGCAAAGGGCGAGCTCGGCAACGTGGCCGCCCTGGAAATGGACAGCCGCCCCTCAGACAAGGGCGGCATCGCCGAAATGGTGGTGCCCATCCTCTCGCTGATTGTCTTCGCCTGCCTCGCCATGCTCTACAACGGCGGCTACTGGGGCGCCGATCCCAAGTATCACACCATCGCCGGCGCCCTCGGCAACTGCAGCGCCTCCCAGGCTCTGGTCTGGGCCTCCTTCGGCGCCCTGACCGTGGCCCTCATCCAGTTCGTGCCGCGCGGCCTGATGAGCATCTCCACCTTCCTCAACGGCTGCATGGACGGCATGAAGGCCATGCTGCCCGCCAACATCATCCTGGTGCTGGCCTGGACGATCTCCGGCGTCTGCCGCGACCTGCTCTCCACTCCGGCCTTCGTGCAGCACGCCGTCTCCGACGGCGGCCTCACCGCCGGCTTCCTGCCGGCCATCATCTTCCTGGTGGCGGCCTTCCTGTCCTTCTCCACCGGCACCGCCTGGGGCACCTTCGGCATCCTGATCCCCATCGTCATCCCCGTGGCCGAGGCCCTGGATCCCAACCTGCTCATCGTCTGCCTCTCCGCCACCCTGGCCGGCTCCATCTTCGGCGACCACTCCTCGCCCATTTCGGACACCACCATTCTGGCCAGCGCGGGCTCGGGCTGCAACCACATCGAGCATGTCTCGACACAGCTGCCGTACGCCATTCTGGTGGCCGTGTGCTGCTTTGCCGGCTACATCGTGGCCGGCCTCACCGGCGGCAGCTTCCTGCCGAGCTTCCTGACGGCCATCGTCCTGCTCTTTGTCTGCCTGGTGGTGCTGCACCGCATCAGCGCGCGCCGCATGGCCGCCGAAGAGGCGGAAACCGCCGCTGCCAAGGCCGCTCCCGTCGAATAAGCCTGAAAAACCGGGCGCGGACCCGCGCGGCGGGCTCCCCGCCTTCGAAACATCTCCTTTATCTCACGAGCCGGCCTTCGGGCCGGCTCGTTTTCGTTTCCGGAGGGCCATGCGCAGGCCGTCATCCGGAAGATGCCAGCCGGGCCCGGGCTTGCGCGGGCTCCGTCCCTCTGCCATACTCGGCCCGAATTTTTCCCGTTCCATCCAGTCCCATCCAGTCAGTCCAGTCCTGCTCCGCCCCGCCCTCCGCACTCCCGGTCTGTCGGCGCGGAGAAAAGCAGCCGGGCCCATCCGGCACAAGGGAGAATTGCGGCACCATGTCCGAACAGAGAGACAAACACTTTTCCCATCTTGATGAAACCGGCGGCGTGCGCATGGTCGATGTGGGCGGCAAGGCCGCCACGCAGCGCATTGCCGTGGCCGAGGCCGTGGTCGAGCTCTCGGAGGAGACCATGCGCCTGCTCGAGGAGCGCGCCCTGCCCAAGGGCGACGTGCTCACCTGCGCCAAGATTGCCGGCATCATGGCCGCCAAGCGCACCTCCGAACTCATTCCCATGTGCCATCCGCTCTCCCTCTCCCTCGCCGACGTGCGCTTCCGCGTCGAGGGCGTGCACGTCTTCATCGAGTGCGAGACCAGGACGACCGGCCCCACGGGCGTGGAGATGGAGGCCATTGTGGGCGCGCAGGCGGCCGCGGCCACCATCTACGACATGTGCAAGGCCGTGCAGCGGGACATCGTCATCCGCCGCGTGCGCCTGCTGCGCAAGGAAGGCGGCCGCAGCGGCCTCTTCCAGGCGCGGGACATGCCCCTCTAGCCATGTTTGTCTGGACCGACGCGTCCCGGCGCTGGCACCTCGCGGCCGCCCGGGCCTGCACCTACCACGACGATCTGGCCCGCGCGCTCTCGCCCTGGATCGGGCCCGGCGACCATGCGGCCGAGCTCGGCTGCGGTCTGGGCCTGCTCGCCCTGCGGCTTGCCGGGCAGGCGGCCCGCGTGACGGCCGTGGACATCGACGCCCCGTGCCTTGACCTGGGCCGGGCCGAGCGGGAGCGGGCCGGCATCCGCAATGTCGACTTTCAGTGCAGGGACGCCCTCGCTCTGGCCGAAGACGAGGTCTGGGACGTGGTGGTCGCCTGCCTCTTCGGCAATCTCGCCGTCAACGCCCGCTATTTTCTGGCCCGCGCAAGGCGGTGCGTCCTCGCCCTGGTCGACACGGGCGGCCCGAAGACCTCGCTGGTGCCGGAGGCCGCGCGCAGACGCAAGCCGCCGGCCGGCGAGATAGCCCTCGCGCTCGAGCGGGACGGCATCTCCTTCACCCGCACGGATCTGGCCTTCGAGT
>JAUNSE010000331.1 GCA_030539415.1 Desulfovibrionaceae bacterium | reverse complement strand
TGCCGCGGGTGTTGACAACAAGAAGCACGGGCAGGCCCAGGGCGCGGGCCGCGTCCAGGGTGCTGCCCTCGGGGCAGTCGGGCTGTTGCGCGCCGGCCCGCCCGTCGAGCAGGCCCATGACGCCCTCGACAAGGACAATGTCGCAGTCCCGGCTCTGCCTCGCGAAGACGGCGCGCACGCCCTCTCCGCCCATGAGCCAGGTGTCGAGCTGCACGCAGGGAGAGCCCGCGGCCTGCGCGAGCAGGGTGGGGTCCACGTAGTCCGGCCCGCACTTGGCAGCGCCGACGCGCCATCCCTCGCGGGCAAGCGCCCGGATCAGGGCCAGGCAGACCGTGGTCTTGCCCTCCCCCGATCTGGGCGCCGCCACGACAAAGGCCGCGGGTCTAGTCCGCACCGTCCCCGTCCTTTCCTTCGGCGTTCTCGTCGGTGAGCTCCAGGCTGTCGCCGTACTTGTCGGCATAGCCGCGGGCCTCGTAGAGCCAGCCGTCCTCATGGCGCGTGCGCGGGCCGCCCACGAGCAGCAGGCACTGCATGTCCACGCGCGCCTCCTCGAGGTCGCCCAGGCGTCCGACCCAGCGCTCCTCGGCCGGCTGGCCGGCGTTGCGCACGAGCGCGCACAAGGTGTCCGCGCCGCGGGCTTCGATGAGGGAGGCGAGCGCCTCCTTCAGCAGCTCCCTGCGCCTGCGGCCGGCCGGATTGTAGATGGCCACGGGCAGGGCCGAGGCGCAGGCCGCGGCCAGATTGCGGCGCACCTCGCTGTCAGGCACAAGCAGATCCGAGAGGCTCAGCAGGATGGCGCCGTTCTGCAGGGGCGCGCCCAGAGAGGCGGCCGCCAGGAAGGCGGCGCTGACACCGGGCAGGATCTTCACCGGCACGGCCTTCCAGCGTTCGCTTGTGGAGCGCAGCTCCAGCACCAGGCCGGCCATGGCGAGCAGGCCGGGATCGCCGCTGCACACAAGGCAGACGCGCTTTCCGCGGGCGGCCTGCTCCAGGGCCTGCTGGCAGCGGGGGATTTCGCCGCGCATGCCGGATTCCACAAACTCCCTGGTCAGCCCCTCGCGCTCGAGCAGGGGGCGCACATAGTCCACGTAGCGCGTGTAGCCGGCGATGACGTCGGCCTCCATGAGGGCGTTGCGGGCCTCGGCTGTGAGGGAGTCGGGCTGTCCGGACCCCAGGCCCGCGATGACCAGCCTGCCCGTCCGCTCCTCGGGCCTTGCCGGCTGCACCGGCTCCTCGCCGCGCGGCTCGGGCTCGGGAGTGTTGTGGCCTATGCGGGCCAGGGCGAAGGTCATGGTGTACTGATGGGATTCCTTGGGCGCCACCAGGCGCACGGCGCCGCCGCGCTGGCGGGCCGCCGCGAGAGCCGCGGCCTCGCAGACAGAGGGTGTCCCCATGTGCTTCGCGACCATGGCCGAGCCCGAGACCACGCCGGGCGTGCTGTCCAGCACCTCGCTCGGGAAGCCCGCAAAGGGGCAGCCGAGCGTTTCGGTCAGGGCGCGCACGCAGGGCTCGCGGCCCTTGGCGGCCAGAGAGGCCACGCAGGCCAGCTGGTCGCGGTGCACGTTCTGGCGCTGCAGAAAGCGCAGTGCCTCGTCCAGATAGACCTCCGGATCCACGCCGCTGTGGCAGCCCGTGCCCAGCACGTAGACCCTGGAGGAGATGCGCAGGGTCTGCTTCGGATTGGCCAGGGCCGGCGGATCGTCGTCCCAGCAGACGCAGGCCCTGGAGGGCTCGATGTGCCTGTCGCTCTCGGTCATCCAGCGCACGTGATCAAGGCCGGCCCAGTACTTGCGCCAGATTTCCTCTGGCCCGTAGAAGTCCACCCTGCGGCCCTCGAGCAGGGCGCGGTTGCAGGGCAGGATGGCCTGGGTGCCGAGCACGCGGCAGCCCTCGCGGGCCGCGGCCTCGTCGAAGGCCACAAGGCCCGATCCGTCCGTGGCCGTGCTGACCACCGGCTCGCCGCCGGTGACGCGGGCCACGCGCCTCGCCAGGCGGTTGGCGCCGGCCAGATGGCCGCCGCAAAGGCTCACCGCAAAGCGGCCGCGGTCGTCCATGCAGACCAGGGCCGGGTCCCTCGCCTTGTCCTTCAGCAGCGGCGCCGCGAGGCGCACGGCTATGCCGGTGGCGCCCACGCAGACAATGCCCGCGAAGCGGTCCCACACGGCATCGAGATTTCTGTCCTGCACATGGACGGCCTGCGGGCCCAGCGCCGTGCAGAGCTCCCGGGCTCTGGCGCGGCCGCGGGCCGAGAAGGCCAGCACGGCCACCGGCCCCTCGAAGCTCTCCTCGGCCAGGCTGTTGCGGTAGCCGTGGCTGAAGGAGGCGTCGTAGAGCAGGGAGGCCCGATCCAGGCTGTCGTTCAGGGCCTCGCCCACCAGGAGCAGCGCCTGGCGGTGTATGCCGGCCTCGCGGGCCCGGCCCGCGATGTCCTTCAGCGTGCCGCGCACCACGCGCTCGTCGTCCCAGCTCACGCGGTTGACCACTGCGCAGGGGGTGGTGGCCGCAAGATTGCCCTCGCCCATGAGCTCGGCCGTGAGGTCGTTGAAGTGGGCGGCGCTCAAGTAGAAGACCAGGGTCGCGCCCGTGCCCGCGAAGGCGGCCGGCCGCTGCAGCTTCGGCAGGGGCGTGCGCCCCTCCGCGCGGGTGAGCACGATGCTCTGGCTCACTTCCGGCACGGTGAGCTCTATGCCCAGGGCCGCGGCCGCGGCAAGGGCGCTGGTCACGCCGGGGATGATATCCGTCTCCACGCCGAGCTTCGCCAGAGCCAGCTTCTGCTCGCGGATGGCGCCGTAGACGGTGGGATCGCCGGAGTGCAGGCGCACCACGGAGAGGCCCTTTCTCGCGGCCTCCGCCATGAGGGTCACCTGCTGCTCCAGGGTGAGGCGCGAGCTGTCCTCCAGACGGCAGTCGGGCCGGCAGGAGGCGAGCAGCTCGGTGTTGATGAGCGAGCCCGCGTAGACAATCAGATCGGCATGGTCCAGGGCGCGGCGGGCGCGCAGGGTGACGAGGTCGGCTGCGCCCGGGCCCGCGCCGGCGAAGATGACCCTGGTCGGGGCTTCCCGTCCGGCCGCGGCTGAAGGGGCCGACGTCTCGCTGATGGTGCTTTCTTTCTGCATGCTGTACTCACATACGGCCGGCCGCTGTCACGGTCGCCGTGGCTTGAAGACGAAGA
>JAUNSE010000330.1 GCA_030539415.1 Desulfovibrionaceae bacterium | reverse complement strand
CCACTCCACCCGCAACTTCCCCAACCGCGAAGGCTCCAAGCCCGGCAACGGCCAGCTCTCCGGCGTGGCCCTCATGGACGCCCGCTCCATTGCCGCCACGGCGGCCAACGGCGGACGCCTCACCGCTGCCACGGAACTTGACTGGGACAAGATTCAGCCGGCTCTCGACTACAGCTTCGATCCCATCATCTACGCCACCCGCTGCTACCAGGGCTACGGCAAGCCCGACACCGAGGCCAAGCTGGTCTACGGTCCGAACATCACCGACTGGCCGACCATGAGCGCGCTGCCCGAGCATCTCCTGCTCTCCGTCTGCTGCGTCATCAACGACCCGGTCACCACCACCGACGAACTCATTCCCTCCGGCGAAACCTCGTCCCTGCGCTCCAATCCGCGCAAGCTCTCCGAGTTCACCCTCTCCCGCCGCGATCCGGAATATGTGGGCCGCGCCAAGGCCGTGCAGGCTCTGGAAGAGTGCAGGACGGCCAATCCTGCCGACGCCGCTCTGGCAGCCGACATCGCCGGCCGCTGCGAGGCACTGAAGGCGGCCAGCCCCGAGATCTATGCAAAGGTCTTCGGAGGCCCGGACCTGGCCAATGTGGGCATCGGTTCCACCATCTTCGCGGTCAAGCCCGGCGACGGCAGCGCCCGCGAACAGGCGGCCTCCTGTCAGAAAGTTGTGGGCGGCTGGGCCAATCTGGCCGAAGAATACGCCACCAAGCGCTACCGCTCCAACCTCATCAACTGGGGCATGGTGCCCTTCCTGATGGAGCCGGGCCTGGGCGAGAAGCTGGAGAATGGCGACACCATCGTCATCCCGGACATCCGCAGGGCCATCGCCGAAAAGCAGCCCTCCATGGAAGCCTGGCTCATCCATGACGGCAAGGCCAGCACGCTGACCCTCGCCACCGGCGATCTCACCGACGACGAGCGCACCATCATTCTGGCCGGCTGCCTCATCAACTTCTACAGGGACGGCAACTAGACCCGGACCGCAGACCGTATGCCCCCCGCCGCCGCCCGCTGAGGTGGCGGCGTACGGAAACCGAATTAACTACCGAAGGCCGCCGGACTGTGTCCGGCGGCCTTCGGCCTTTTCTGAAACCGGCTGCCCCGGCAGGGGCACACCCTCACTGCCGCCAAATCCCCATGGAGCCTGAGAATTCCGGCCGGCGCATCACGGATGCAGACGCTCCGTCCAGCAGCCGCACTCGGAAAAACCCAGCCGGGCCAGACAGCGGCGTTCTATCGGAGCGGCCAGGGCTGCGGCCGTGCGCCGCCCGGCTCCGGCAAATTCGGCAAGCACCCTGGCCTGCATGATCCGGGCAATGCCGCGCCGGCGGAACATCGGGTGCACGGCGCAGTAATAGAGGCCCACCGTATTCGAAGCAGGGTCGTCATACGACTCCAGACAGCCGACGGGCTGCCCGTCCAGCAGGGCGAGATAGAAGCTCTTCCGGCTGTCCGGACGCAGAAGCTCGCCGCTTCTCGCCGCGAACAGTGTCCTGTACGGCTCGGAATCCACATCCCAGCCGAGTCCGATCAACTCGGCCAGATCGGCCAGATCTCTGCTTTCGCGGATTTTGCGCACACAGAGGCCGGGCACGGACGGAATGTCGAAAGCCATCCCGGCAAGGTCGGCAGTCATGCCCATATGGCTCTCGCGCTCGGGAAACAGTGCCTCGTCTTCCGGAGCCAGGACGCAGCCTTCCGGAAGCCACAGGGCAAAAGGAGCTCCTCTGCGCGCGAAGAATGCGAGGCCGGCTCTTATTCCCCGCCCAAGAGCCTCAGCGGACAGCGCTCCCGGCGGCATGGCCTCGGGCACCCGAAACGGCATGATCAGATTGAAATCCGTGAGACCGCTGTCATCGGCGCAGAAAAGCAGAAGCGGCTCTTCATCAGCGCCGCCGGAGGCAGACCAGGGCACCGGTCCCGGCGCAGTCCTCCGGCAGAACCATGTGTACGCCGCAAGAAAATTGGCGGCGCAGGCTGTGCTCGCGGCGGACATCAGCACGCTCCGAGGCTGACGGCATACATTTTCTCAAAACCCGTGGGACGATACATGGTTTTGGAAAAACGCAGTCCTTCCATGCCCATGTCCTCCGCGCGGTTCAGCAGCGGATATTCGCCGCCCATGGCCGAGGCAAACGCCTGCACCATGACCTGGAACGCTCCGCGCACTCCGGGAGAGGCCTTTTCATACAAGACGCCCATCACTCCGTCATCAAGCCGCACGCCAAGATCAAAGGCAATCAGCTCGCCGTTGAGCCACAGTCCCAGCGCCACCAGGCTGAACTGCTCCCAGAGCGCCAGGACGCGCCGCATGGAGTCCACTTCGTTGTTCCTGGTGAGTTCCGGCTCGTGTTCCGACCTTTCCCCGCCGCCATCGAGCCATCTGCGGCTCAGGGACATCATGGCCGGAATGTCGGCCGGTCCGAGAAAGCGCACATCCGGCGCGCCATGCTCGCGAACATACGCATGGGCATTGTTGCGCTGCATCCGGTAGGCGCTGCCACTGTACGCGGCGAGCTCCCCAGCATTGTAGAGGTATTCCCAGTTGTCGCGGCTCTCCTCGAAGTCAATGCGGCAGGAAAGGGCGGTCTGCCACTGACGCAGCAGCGTCTCGGGCACGTTTTCAAAACGGCCTGTCTCAATCAGGTCGGGCTCCATCGCCTTCCAGTCGGCCTCCTGCCATGGGCCGACCGGGGCCAGAGCGTGCGTGCCGTCCTGCAGATTGCAGCGCAGCCAGGCGAGACCTCCGGCGAACCGGACATCTATCTGCAGCGTTTCGGCCCAGGCCCAGACAGTGGCCGGGGCATAATTGATCGGATGCGCGCCCATGGCCGCAAAGCAGTCGCTGTATGCGGGAAGGAGCCATGGAGAAAATGCCGCAGGCTGTGATGGAAGCGCAAAATCTTCCAGCCGGGCAATATGTTCGCGGTACAGGGTCCAGTCACGGGGACTGCTGAAAACTGTTGTCATAAAAAAACTCCAAAAATCTGCGGGAAGGCGCTGCCGCTCTGCCTTTGTCAGATGTCCTTCTGCAGTACGTCCTCTATCTTACTGGTTATCATTAGCCTATTGTCAACAAACAAAAAAATGCTCCATTTTGTCTTGTCCTGTCGCATTTGTTTGAAATATCAGCGTTAATTGACAAAATCATGCCGCAGCCATTTTTCA
>JAUNSE010000329.1 GCA_030539415.1 Desulfovibrionaceae bacterium | reverse complement strand
CCTGTGTCAAGAGCATTTCACAATTTCGGCCGTCTGCATGCGGGAGAAAGACACTTTTTCAGTCCGCTTTCCGGGATGTTTCGGCGCGCTTTGTGCATTGCGCGCACTTTCGATATGCATGCAGGAAGGGCGGGCAGACGGCCGCGCTTCGGTGCCGAACACGTGAAAAACATGTGACAGGATGTCTTTCCGCATGGAAGTTCGGGATGTTGGCCGCATGACTCCGCGCCGCAGCGACAGCCCCGGCCCGGCAGGCCCGCAGGTGCGCAGATGCGCGGAAAACAAAAAGGCCCCCGTCAGGAGAGAGACGGGGGCCGGGGGAGCCGGGAGAGGAGTGCGTGCCTTTTCCGCCGGAGCGGGCGGAAGGGAGCGGCTCCCCCTGAACTGTGCGGGCCTGTCCGGGCCTGTCCGGATCTGTGCGGAACCGGATGGAAGCGGCCGAAAGCCGCCGGAACAGGCTGGAACTGACTAGAACTGGTAGGACACGCCGGCCGCGGCCGAGAAGCGGCACGACTTGTCCACCATGGGCGAGTCGGAGACGGAGTCCGGCAGGTACGCGGCCTTGGCGGAGACATTGAGGCTGATGTGCTCGGTCAGGGGCACGTTGAAGACAAGGTCCATGTACGGGGACACGCAGGCCTCGCCGTCGTAGGTCCTGTAGCCGCTGCGCCGGGATTCGCTGCGGCTTATGCCGTAGTAGTAGTCATTGTAATTGGCGTCGGTCCACACGGCGCCTATGACAGGGGTCAGGGTGCCCCAGCCGAAGGGCACGGGCAGGCCGTACGAGGCCTGCACGGTCACGCCGTTGTTCACGCCCAGCACGTCCATCTGGCCCGAGAGGTTGAAATAGCCTATGCCCGGCTTGAAGTTCCAGGAAAGGCCGGCCATCATGGTGGAGAAGCGGTCGTCCAGCTCCTTCATGCGGTTGTTGTCGCTCATGTCCGCATAAAAGCTCTGCGGCAGGTACGAGAGCGTCACCGAGAGCTCGTGATCCTCGTTCTTGAAGAAGTTGAAGCCGCCGGTGAGGCCGCGCACGTACACGTAGCGGCTCTCGTAGTGGATGATGGGCACGGGGCTCGCCTGCACGGCGTAGTCGCGGTACTCCTTCACCGAGAAGCCGCCGCCCAGCCCCAGCTGCACGCGGCTCCCCTCGGTGAGCTTTTCGATGAGGGTGTAGTTTTCCAGGGCGCCGGCGGCGCGGGCTGTGCCTGACGCAAGGAAGGCCAGGACGAGGACAAGGGTGAGGACAAGGCCGGGGAGCAGGGCGGCGACGGGAAGGCGGCGCATGGGCGGATCTCCGTGTTTTTTTGTAATCAATTGATTACTGGAACGGCAAAAAAAACTGCCCGACTGGGGCAGAAGAAAGGGCCTGGGGCAAACGATGTAATCACTTGAGTACATTCTTTCTACATGCTACACTCATCCTTTGTCAAGCAGGTCCGGGGCGGAAAGCGGCCGCCGGAAATCTTTTCACACGGAGGGCGGCATGGACGGGAACGGGACGGACGGACAGGACTGCGGCACGGCGCGGGTGCGCGATGCCGCGCGCACGAGGCAGCGCCTGCTCGAGGCCGCCTTCGATCTCTTCTCGCAGCGTCCCTACTCCAGCGTGGGCACGCGCGAGATAGCCGCGCACGCCGGCGGCAACATCACCCTCATCAGCCGCTACTTCGGCTCCAAGAAGGGGCTTTTCCGCGAGGTGCTCGAGCGTCTCGGCCCCGCCCGGGAGCAGGAGGCTCTTGCCGGCGCGGACCGCGAGACCGTGCGCGGGCGCACCCTGGCCGCGGTCGGCCATCTGCTCGACCCCGGGGAGAACAGACTGAAGCGCGAGCGCCGGCTGGTGATGCTCTCCATGATGGAGCCGGAGGTGGCGGACCTCATCCCGCCGGCCATTGCCGCCCACTACGACCGCAGCCTTTCCGGCATGCCGGGCGGGGACAGGCAGACGCGCACGCTGCTTGTCGCCTCGCTTGTGACCGGCATCGGCATGGCCATGCACTTCTTTCAGGACCGCGACCTGACCGCCGTGGACCGCGGGGCCGTGCTGCGCTTTGTCGAGGATGCCTTCGACCGGCTCTGGGAGGGCGGCGCAGAGGAGAGCCCGGACAGCGCTCCGGACAATGCTCCGGACAGGGCGCCGGATGGACAACCGGCCGGAAAGCCCGACGAACTCTCCGCGGAACCTGCGGCGGAAGAGGACCTGTCTGCCCCGGAGGAGTCCGGGGAGGAGCCCCGCGCCGCGGAAGGGCGCTGAAGAGGGAAAGAGAGAGTTGCGAACTGCAGGAGAAAAACACGGAAGAGAGGAGAAATGGCCATGATGCTGCTGGACATCCCCGCCGGGCTTGAGGAGCGTCTGAAGCTTGCTGCGGCGCGCGCCGGAAAGCCTGCGGACCGGCTGGTCCGCGAGGCGCTGGAACTGTATCTTGAGAGTCTGCCTGAGAGTCCGCCTGATAGTCCGGAGGACGCGGAGGACAGTCTTCTCATGGACGTTGCCATGGAGGCGTTCAGAGCCTCCGGCGAGAAGACGTTTCCCATCGAGGATATCATGCGCAGGTACGGCATGGAGGACCGCACAAGGTCTTCCTGACGCGCCTCCGCTCCGCGCTTTCGCGCCCGCACGCCGGAAAAAGGCCGCAGAAAAGGGCCCCCTGCGCCGCATGACGCAAAGGGCCCCCCTGCAAAAAGCGTTAAAATACGTTCAATTGGCGGGACGCGCTAGATGCTCGCTTCCATGATGTAGATGATGGCCAGGAAGATGACCACCGTCTGCATGAGCAGGAGCGCCCCCACCCAGGACAGTATGGACCACTTGAGCCTGGCGAGCTCCTTTTTCACAAAGGCCGCGGCATCGGTGTTCCAGTCGAAACTCTCGTAGAGCTGCACCACCTCGCGCTTGCCGCCCTCCAGCCTGCTCACGTTCCTGATCAGCAGGGCGAGGGCCGCTATCAGCAGCACGATGGCGACAACCAGCAGATAGACTATCATGGCTTTCTCCTGCACAAGGCCCGCGGACCCGGGGATGCAGGCCTTTCGGGGCCCTGCGGCCGGTATGGGAACGGGCGGCTAGCGGTCGGTTTCGGACGCGGCG
This sequence comes from Desulfovibrionaceae bacterium, assembly GCA_030539415.1. GTDB lineage: Bacteria > Desulfobacterota > Desulfovibrionia > Desulfovibrionales > Desulfovibrionaceae > Desulfovibrio. The sequence continues at coordinate 108 of JAUNSE010000329.1, read as the reverse complement.
GCGCCTTCCGGAGCCTCTGCCCCGGGAGTCTTGGCAGCGCTTTTGGCGGAGTCTGTTTCGGGAGCGGTTTCCGCAGCCTCGGAAGCGGTCTCGGGCGCCTCGGGAGCG
>JAUNSE010000328.1 GCA_030539415.1 Desulfovibrionaceae bacterium | reverse complement strand
GGCCGCGTTCGTCGCGAGCACGTCATGCAGGGTGAACTCGCCCTTCTGCTCGTACAGATGCGTGATGAACAGGAGCAGAAAGGCCACGTCGCCGAGCTCCTCGCAGACCTCGTCGGCCCGGCCGGAGCGGATGGCGCTCACGAGCTCGTGGCTTTCCTCGATAACGTATTCGGTGAGGGTCTCGGGCGTCTGCACCCTGTCCCACTTGCAGCCGTCGGGCGCGGTGAGCCGCGCTATGACAGAGCGCAGCTCTTCAAGACCGTGCTTGTCGTCTTCTGCCATTGCTTGTCCTTCTTGTGTAGTATTGTGTGTGAATGGTTGTGCCAAATAGACGCGGAGCCGCGGAGCCTACAGCTTGAACCTGCTGATGAGATCCGGCGGCAGCGAGGCCCGTATCTGCTCGGTGATGGCCGTCATGTAGGGGCGCACCCGGGAGTTCTTGTAGAAGTCCGAGGTGGAGAAGAACTTGCCCATCAGAATGAAGATGAGCGAGCAGAGCAGGATGCCCTTGGCCAGCCCGAACAGGCCGCCGCCCAGGTGATCGGCCCAGCTCGCGAAGGCGAGCTTCAGAAGGCGCTGCAGCATGCGCGCAGCCAGGGCCACGGCGATGACCACGGCGATGAAGAGCAGCACGTAGGAGGCCATGGTGCGCCACGCGGGCTCGGCGATGAAGGTGAGCTGCGGGGCGAGCTTGTCATGGAAGGTGTGCGCCACCCAGAAGGCGCCGACCAGCGAGACGATGGCGGCGACTTCGCCCACGAGGCCGTTGAAGTAGCCGCGTATGGTGAAAAAGAACAGTATAAGGATGAAGGTCAGATCGAAGATGTCCTGCCCCATGGCAACCTCGCGTGAAAAGATTGCATTGGTATAGCAGAACACGGGCGAGGGAACAAGGGACGCCCTTTTTCCCGGGGACAGGGATCGGCCCTGCGGGCGGCTTTCCGCAAAAAATGTATAAACGCTTTTTTCGTCTTTGTCCCCGATCAGCCTTTCGCCCGTGCCGCATGGCGGGACCCGGGCCGGCTCTTGCGAAGGGACTGCGGGACAATTCCGCATGGCGGGACAGGAACGGAATCTGCCGGGGAGCCGAAGCGGGGCTCGGGGGGAGGGATAATGAAAAGGCCCCGGCAGGGGACTTGCGCCTTCGCCGGGGCCGGATGACGATTTTCTGCGGCCGGAATCAGCCGAAGAGCTCCACGGTCTTTTTCGCCATGCGCTCGCCGAAGGCGAGGAAGGTCTCCCTGTACTCCGCAAGGCGCCCGGCTATGGCCACGGGCCCCAGGTGGATGACGGGCTTGCCGCAGGCGCCGCCGCCGGAATAGGCCAGCATGCCGTAGACCAGCATGTGGTCCAGGATGAGGCGTATGCCGAGATCGCCGCCGCCGTGCACGTAGTCGCAGGTGGCGAAGGCGCCGCCGAGCTTGCCGGGCAGGCCGAGCCCGCGGGCCGGGCCGTCCAGCCAGCTCTTGACCGGAGCGGCCACGCTGGAGACGTAGATGGGGGAGCCCAGGACGAGGCAGCGGCTGTTTCTTATCCAGTCCTCGTCCGCGTTCTCGAGGGAGAAGGCCTTCGCGGTGAGGCCGGGCACGCGTCCCATGCCTTCGGCGATGACATCGGCCATTTTCGCCGTGTTCCCTGATTTGGAGAAATAGAGCACGGCGGCATGCAGGGATGTGTCGGTATCGGACATTGTTTCCTCCCGCCTGCCAGGGGGCAGGCCGTGACGTTGCCGGCTCTTGAGCCGGAATTCCCCGCGCCTTCGGGCGGACCGCCGGTCAGTTGAGGAAGAACCTGTCCTCCTCTCCCAGCGCCGCGGCCTTCAGGCTCTGCAGGGAATAGTTGATCATATCACCAACCGCCTCGTCGGTGAAGAAGGCGGTATGCGGCGTCATGAGCACGTTCGGCATGGCCTGCAGCACGGACATGGCCCGGACGGGCGGAATTTTTCCCTTGAAATCACGGTAGTGCACCGGGCCCTCGCCGGTAATGACGTCCAGGGCCGCGCCGCCGAGATGCCCGGACTCGAGCGCGTCGATCAGCGCGTCCGTGTCCACCAGGGGGCCGCGGGCCGTGTTTACGAGAATGGCCCCCTCCTTCATGCGCGCAAGGCGCTGCGCGTTCATGAGCGCTTCCGAGCCAGGCACGGCGGGCAGGTGCAGGGTGACGATGTCGCTCTTCCCGAGCAGCTCGTCCAGGGAGACGTATTCGGCAAGGCCCTCAAGACGGGGATTTCTGCTGCGCGAATGGGCCAGCAGGGTGCAGCCGAAGCTCGAGAGAAGCTCGGCCACCGAGCAGCCGATGGCGCCGGTGCCCACTATGCCCACCGTTCTTCCGCGCAGCTCGCGGCCGCGCACGGCCTTGAGGGTGTAGTCCTGGGCCTCGTAGCGCCGCATGACGAGCTTTGTGCGGCGCAGGCACATGAGCATGGCCATGACCGTGTGCTCGGCCACTGTCCAGGGGGTGTAGCTCACGTTGCTCATGCGGATGCCGAGCTTTCCGGCCGCGTCCAGATCCATGTGGTCGTAGCCCACCGTGCGCGTGGAGACGGCCTGCACGCCGTATCCGCGCCACACGGCCAACAGGTCCGCGCGGATGGGCGTGGTGATGACGGAGACGCCCTGGCTGTCTGCGGCAAGGTGGGCCGTGTCCAGAGTCGGGCGCTGCGGGGTTGTGACAAGTTCGATGCCGAGCCTTGCGGCAGCGGCGGCAAAGAGCGCCTCCTCGTCGGGACGGACGCTGTAGGCGGTGATGCGCATGGAAGATTCCCCCTGTTTTTTGGCCGCGCGGGCCCTAGAGGCTGAAGTGCGGCGGCATGCAGCCCATCCAGGTCAGCAGGGCGAGGGCGCCCATGAGCGAGAACAGGCTGAGCAGATTGGTGACGGCCACGGTGAGGGCGGCAGAGCCCGGCGCGGTCTGGTAGAGCTGGGCCATGGCCGCCACGAAGATGGCCGTGCCTGTGGCCGAAACGATGGTGCTGACGGACACCCAGAGGGGATCGACGCCCAGCAGGAGCAGGGCGCCCAGGGTGACCAGCGGAATGCCGATGAGGCGCCAGAACCAGAGCCAGAGCTGGTGCCCCATGCTGATGGCGTGGGACTGCAGGGCGCGGGTCAGGTTGCCGCGCAGGGTGAGGCCCAGGGTGAAGAGCATGCAGGGCGGCGAGACGTAGCCTATCATGGCCACGGCCTTGTCCAGC
>JAUNSE010000327.1 GCA_030539415.1 Desulfovibrionaceae bacterium | reverse complement strand
GTCCAGGCCGCCCAGGTCGACAAACACGCCATATTCGGTGATATTCTTGGCCTTGCCGGTGACAATCTGGCCCTCTTCCAGGGTCTCGAGCAGCTTCTTGCGCTTGCTGTCGCGCTCCTCCTCGAGAAGAACGCGGCGGGAGACAATGACATTGCTGCGACGGCGGTTGATCTTGAGAACGCGGAATTCGAAGTCCTGATTGACAAGCGCGTCCATGTCCGGAACGGGACGAAGATCCACATGGGAGCCGGGGAGGAAAGCTTCCACACCGCCGATATCGACAGTGTAGCCGCCCTTGATGCGGCGCGTGATGCGGCCGCAGATGGTCTTGTTGTTTTCCTGCACGTCTTCCAGCTGATCGAAGATCTGCATGCGCTTGGCCTTTTCGAAGGACAGGGAAATGGTGCCTTCGTTTTCGTTCTTGCGCACGACATACACATCGATGGCGTCGCCTTCCTTCACAACCACGTTGCCCGCGCTGTCAAGGAATTCGCTTGTGGGTATCTGTCCCTCGGATTTGAAGCTGACATCAACCAGCACATTGTCATCGCCCACCTTGACGACGACACCTTTGACGATAGACCCTTCGTCAAGATCGCCAAAGTCTTCTTTTAAATAGTTCTCAAGGACAGCTCCGAAATCCATCGCTTCGGAGTCTCTGCCCTGATCGTACATAGCCATTCGCCGGCCTCCAAACAAAATTTACTGGTTTTGTAAAAAACCAATTTGCGTGAGGTAAAGAAAAAAGAACTCTCTGTCAAGATCTGGCCGGCATTGACATCGCTGTAAAACCGCCCTGCTGGCCTGTTTTTTTATATGCCCAAGTGGCGGAGGGCTTGTGATTGCCTTGCGCTATCACAGTGAAAGGCTCGCATTTCACAGAAATGTGAACACAGTGAATCCTTGAGCTGAATGGCAAAGAGCACAAAAAAAGGCAGACGGAGTCTGCCTTTAAGTGGAGGTAGGAAAATTTTGCGTGCTATGCGTTGCCCTGGCTCGGTGGACGAAGATGAGAAGGTGTTCCGGACAGGCGATACATCTGCACGGTGTAGTGACCCTGTCCGCTGCACACGGGACAGCCGTCTGTCACCAGCATGCATGTGGCGTCCAGTTCCAGAGGGTCGATGCCGGCCGAGCGCACAAGCGCCGTGGCCCTGCCAGGCTCCCAGAGCACGGGAGAACCGCACCGGCTGCACTCGACATACAGCATCTCGGGGTCGTAGCCCCTGTGCATGGGATCTTCGACCCTGCTGGCGCTCACCTTGATGAAGGCGGGAGCCTTGGGGGCGGATTTGATATTGGTCATGAGGAATACCTCTTGTCGTCTGCAAAAAAAGGCCGTCAGGCCGGGGAGGAGTCCGACTTCTCCCTTTAATGGAAACTATAGGGCCGGCACCGGCTTCGTCAAGAGGCCGGTCCGGTCCCGGCAGGGATGCCGGACCCGCGGTCCCTGCTGTTCCGCGAAGCAGGCGCCGGGCGGCCGGGAGAAGGCGCCGCACTCTGCCTGAAGACATCGGATGACTTCGGTCCGAACAGGCGGACAGGACAGGATGCATCCTGAATACAGAGCGGAATTCGCTGCGCAGTGAAAATAAAATCAGACAATTTGACAGAAATTACGCTATACATGCGCAGTGCCGCATTTTTTTCAGTTTGTTTGAAAGGTGGACAGAAAACGTGCTTGTCCGATATATTGTAGCGGATGTTATTGAAAATATGTTGATTCGGGAAAGTTTCAACATGAAGAAAGGAGTTATGTTCCAATGTTCAAATCTGCAGTGTCTCTTGTCCTCTTCGGAGCTCTTGCCCTGAGCGCTCCCTTTGCCAGTGCCGCTCCGGCAGAACTCAAGATTGCCGTGGTCGATGTCCAGAAGGTTCTTTCGAGCGGTCCTCACGCCGTCAAGGCCAAGGAGCAGCTCGACATGGCACAGAAGACCATTCAGGGGAATCTCGACAGCGTTCAGGAAAAAATAAAAAATTACAAAGATAAAGCGCAGGCTGAGGCCATCCTGCGTGATGCCCATCGCCAGCTGCAGGGACGGTTCGACGCCTTTCGGGCCCAGGTGGCCCGCGCCATGAGCGACACCCTCAACGCGCTTCTGGCCAGAAAGACCAGTGCGTATGACTTTGTGCTGCCGAAGTCCGGCGTGCTGGCCAACAAGGGCAGCTACGACATCACTGCCGTGGTGCAGGACGAGTTCAACAAGGCGAGCGTGACCTGGCCCGCCCAGCCCGAAAAGCTCGAGAAAATCGAGCTGCCCGCGGACAATGGCGCGCAGCCGGCCAAGAGCGGCAGCAGGAAGAAGGACAGATAGGCTGCCGTCGCACGGAACTGAGTTTTTTATAAAGGAAGAGGATGCCGGCTCCGGCCGGCATCCTCTTCCTGCTGTCATCGGTGCCCGGCTTTATCCGGCACGCCGCTGACCTGCTCAGTACAGGCCGCTATGGCCGCAGGGCGGAGCCCGGCATGGAATTATTGCTGCCGGAGCCGGCGGCGGGCGTTCATTTCAAGAGGCCAGACTTCCTCCCAGGCCCCGCCGTGGCGCAGATCCGGCACCAGAACAGACTCGCAGGAGGGAAGATCGCGGCACCAGTTTCTGGCCAGAAATGGCGGGCATACCCTGTCCTCGCCGCCGCTCAGATGCACCTGGGCGATGCCGGCCGTTTTCAGCCTGGCTCCGGCCGGATTGAGAGACTGCCGCAGCCGGCTGACTCCGTGATGATCCGTCCAGGCATCGGTATCGAGATTGGCCGCGGCCGTGCCTATGAAGACCGTGTCGGGGTGGCGTTCCGCCAGCAGCGCGGCCAGCGCTCCGCCGCCGGAAAAGCCGTACCAGGCCGTGCGAGCCGCGCCCGTCATGCGCATGACCTGGGCCGCGGCGGCATCGAGGCTTGAGACAACGCGTTCGGAGTAGCGGGCGCTGGTCCAGATGTCGGGAGTGCAGTTCATGCGTTCGCCCTCGCCGACATACTGGCAGGGACGCCCCAGATAGAGCACGGGATTTTCGGTGGGATCCGAGGCAGCCAGAAAGAAGCCCGTCGGACGCCAGGGCGTGGGATCAGAGGAAGGGCGCGTGCGGGACTGCCAGGCATGGCCGTCGCCTTCGATATAGACATGCAGCAGATCGCCCCTGCCCGGTCTGAGCCAGGCCTTGAGGACAAAGTCTCCCGCCCTGAGTGTCAGGGCGCGGAATCCGTGCC
>JAUNSE010000326.1 GCA_030539415.1 Desulfovibrionaceae bacterium | reverse complement strand
TGTGATCGACGGCCAGACCAACGAAGTGCACAAGTTCAAGGTTCTCTAGAGCGTTTCGTCATCCGCTTTCCCGGTCGGGTCCACCGCTTTGCGGCAGGCCCTGCCCGGGGCGGAAGGCGCAGACACTTCCGGCAACGATATTCCGAGGGCCCCTCCCGGGGTCCCGCACTCTTTCGGGGCGGAGGCGGCAGAAGCCGCTTCCGCCCTGTGTTCGCCCTTCGCGGCCAAAGGTAAGGCATCATGGCTCAAAACGACCGTCTGTGCGTGCTCGGCGTGGGCAACATCATTCTCGGCGACGAGGGCTTCGGCGTCCGGGCCATGGAATGGCTGCGCGACCATTACGACTGGCCGGACGATGTGGACTTCATCGACGGCGGAACCCAGGGCCGCGTGCTGATGACCATCCTGCTGGACTACCGGCGCGTGGTGGTGCTCGACATCGTGCGCGGCCAGTGCGAGCCCGGCACGGTCTACCTGCTCGAGAACGAGGACATGCGCAAGTCCTGCAGCTTCCACGACTCCACGCACGACACGGACTTCGTGGATCTGCTCTGCACCTGCGACCTGCTGGGCGGGCGCCCCGAGGCCTTTCTGGTTGGCTTCGAGCCGTACCGCTTCGACGAGCTCATGACCGAGCTCACCCCCGAGGCGCAGGCGGGCCTGCCCGAATTCTGCCGCAAGGCCGCGGCCGAGATACGCCGCCGCGGCTGGTCCGACCCGGTAGAGAAAAGGGCCTGACCGCCCCGGGTTCCCCCGGACCGCGCAGGCGGATCGCGGCGCAGGGCCGCCCATGACACAGTTTCAGCCTCCCTGGGAATGTTCCTCGGGGGGCTTTTTTGCGCCTTTTTGTCCGACCGCCCCTCCCTCTTCCGGCTTCGGGCCCGCCCTGCCGCCCCTTCCGGCGCCGCAAAGACTGTCGGGAGCCCGTCCCGGAGGCCGCAGGCCGCGCGGCACGAAGCGGCTTTCCCCAGTACCCCGGACCGGCGGCGCGGCGTCTTCCGGGGCCTGCGAAAGACGCGGGAGGAGGCGTCGTCATTTTGTCACCATTCTGTCACATTGCTACCATAGCCTGACATTCAATTGATGACGAAAAGACTGCGTTTTGCCGCGTCTCGTTCACCCGGCCGCGACAATTCCTCCGGCCGGCTCTTATCTATTTGATTTTCAATGCAAAAATCTTGTTATGCTCATTTGAACCTTTGCTTTTCCCGTTTTCTTCAGATTTCCGACCTTTTGACAGTAAAGCAATATGAAAAACAAAAGAGACAAAATTCCGCCGGGTTTTCACCTGCCCGGGCATTGTTCTCATTAACGTGTTGAGGTTACGCAAAATGTCTCTTTTATGTTGCCAATTTTCCATGGCACGGTTGATTTCCGCCTGAAAATGCGGCATTCTTTATGCCGAGGACTGGAACAGATGCAGGTGCGCATCGAGAATGCATATTCTTCCGCGCCTTTGCGAGGACGGGCATATGCCCTCTGTAATTTCGCCCGTTTTTCCGGCCTCCTCCCGCGTCCGCACGGAACGGGCCGCCCTGCCGTCCCTTTCCGCCGCCCCCCCGCGGGCAGGTTTTCTTGTGAATGCAAACCAATCGGTTTTCGGATGATACATCTTGCGTCCACGATATCGGATGCCGCGCCCTGCGGCAGTCCGGCCGTTTCCCCCGACACGCATTCCGCACCCCCGGCAGCCGTCAGAACGGCGCTGCGCTGCGCCCGGCGTCCTTCTGTTCGCCGGGTCTTTCGGAATGAGGAAAGCGCGGGAGCGGCGGGACTGGACGCGCGCCGCCCTCTCCCGGCAAAAAGCGATTTTTCAAAATGTACAGAGCCTCTCCGCTGTCCGCGGGGATGCTCCGGGCGCCGGCCCGAGCCTCACGGCTGTCGGGCGCCGCGCCTCATCCCGCGCCCGCACACTATCCGCTGCCGCGGCTTTTCTTCCGCCGTCCCCAGGTCCTGCGCCCCGCGCGGAGTCCGGCCTTCGGGCAGCGCGTTTCTTTCTTCCTTCTTTCTTTCCTTTTGACCGACGGACCGCCGCTGTCCGTTGAGGAGGTTTTCCAGCTATGGCTATCAAGAATGTTTGCGTCATCGGCCTCGGCACCATGGGCATGGGTGCCGCCAAATCGTGCATCAAAGCCGGTCTGAACACCTACGGTGCGGACATTTCCGACAAGGCTCTCGAAGTCCTCAAGGAAGCCGGCGCCGTCAAGGTGGCCAAGAACGCCGCCGAATTCGCCGACGAGCTCGAAGCCGTGCAGGTGCTGGTGGTCAACGCCGCCCAGGCCAACACCGTCCTCTTCGGCGCGAACGAGGACGGCGTCGCCTACAAGCTGAAGGCCGGAACCCCCGTCATGGTGAGCTGCACCATGGGCGCCGCCGATGCCAAGGCCATCGACGAGAAGCTGGCCGCCCTCGGCCTGCCCATGCTCGACGCCCCCGTCTCCGGCGGCGGCGTCAAGGCCAATGCCGGCGCCATGACCGTCATGGCTTCCGGCAAGCCCGAGACCTTCGAAGTCCTGAAGCCCATGCTGGACGCCATCTCCGGCAACGGCGGCAAGGTCTACAACGTGGGTGTCGAGGCCGGCCTCGGCGCCACCGTGAAGATTGTCCACCAGCTGCTGGCCGGCGTGCATATCGCCGTCGCCGCCGAAGCCATGGCCATGGCCGCCAAGGCCGGCATCCCGCTGGACACCATGTACGACGTCGTGACCCATGCCGCCGGCAACTCCTGGATGTTCGAGAACCGCATGGCCCACGTCCTCAAGGGCGACTACACCCCCCTGTCCGCCGTGGACATCTTCGTGAAGGACCTGGGCCTCGTGACCGAGACCGCCAAGGCCCTGCACTTCCCCATCCCGCTGGCCTCCACCGCCTACAGCATGTTCACCAACGCCTCCAACGCCGGCTACGGCAGGGAGGACGACTCCGCCGTCATCAAGACCTTCGCCGGCATCACCCTGCCCGAAAAGCAGTAGTCCGAGGTTTCCATGATCAAGATTGGTGTTATTGCCGACGACTTCACCGGAGCGACCGACATCGCGAGCTTCCTGGTGCTCAACGGCCTGTCCACCGTGCAGCTGTGCGGAGTGACCGACGATCTCGAGGCTCCCGATGTGGAAGCCGTCGTCATCAGCCACAAGAGCCGCTCCTGCCCGGCCGAGGAGGCCGTGGCCCAGAGCAGGCAGTCCATGCAGTGGCTGCTGAAAAAC
>JAUNSE010000325.1 GCA_030539415.1 Desulfovibrionaceae bacterium | reverse complement strand
AAATAATCAGATTTAAAAATTAGGGAAGTGGATCTCGTGTCCACACGCTCTAGAAGGATTCGCGCAGCTCGTCGAGATCGCCGATGAGCTCTTCTATGGCCACGGCGGCGTTTTCCAGCGTGTCCGCCAGATCGCCGGCCTCCTCGGGCTCGTCATCGGGATTGCTGCTGTCGGATCCTTCCACCAGATTCTCGGACAGCTCGATAAACAGCGACCGGGCCTGTTCCAGATGATCCAGTGCGTCTATGAGCTGTTCCTGCTGCTCGCTCGTCATACATCCTCCTTTCCTGTGCGTGCGTCTGAACGAGAGACCGCAGCCGGCCGCTCAGGCCGGCAAATACATTGGGCAAACTGGCACGTTGCGGACTGTCCGCAAGCTCCATGTGTTACAATGTTGATGAAAAGCCAAAAAAGGTCAACACCCCCCGGGCCGGCAAAAAGCTGTCCGGAGCCCCATGATCCGGCCCGGCGGCTCCATGCGGCCGCATGCGGAGAAATTCTTCCGCCCGCAGGACTTTTTTTCAGGCCATTCCTGCGGAAAAAACCTTGTCAAGTCCGGAAAATTTTTCTTTTCCTCCTTTTTGCGCTGTTCGAATGCGGTTCGTTTTTTTAAAAAGTTTCAGTCATGCTGAAAGAGTATGCACAAAACGTGAACGCATCATGGCTGCCGGCAACGGCATTTTGCCATGTGCGGGGGCCCTGCGCGAAGACCTCGCGGGCCTTTTTGCCTTTCGGACGCATTGGTGCTAGAGTGCGCGTTCGGGCCTTTTCACCGGAAGGGCCCCTCAAGACAAAGTTTCAAGCCAAGGAGACAGGTCCATGCCTCTCTATGATTTCGTTTGCGAAGACTGCGGCAAGAAGTTCGACGAGCTGGTGTTCGAGGACGACGATCCGCCCTTCTGCCCCGCCTGCGGCAGCGCCCGCACAAAGCAGAGCCTGAGCGTGCCGAGCCCCACCCTGAAGAATCCCTTCCCCTACAAGGTCGGCCCGGTCAATCAGGCCTTCGTGGACAACGTGCGCCGCAACGAGGCGCGCATCGCGCGCGGCGAGAAGCCCGCCTGCTCCTCCTGCGCAAGCTGCGCCCACGCCCAGGGCGCGAAGCAGGACTAGACGGATTTTTTCGCGGACAGGCGGGCCCAGAGCCCCCTGTCCGCCTGACAGGCCCTCCCCCAAGGCAGCCGGACAGCGTCCGCAGCCGTTTTCGCGCATCCCGACCCGCACAAAGGAGCCCCATGCAGAAACCGACCGGAGACAAGTTCGGAGAGAGCACGATCGATGCTTCCCGCAAGACAGGGAACGCGTCCGACGCCCGGACGGCGTCCGACGGACGCCGCAGGCCCGCGCTGCGCGTCAGGGCGAATGCCGAAGAGGCCGGCGCAAGGCCCGCCGCGGAGACGGTCGAAAAGATCGTCCCGATGCCTGCGCAGGGACCCGACGGGTCCGCCAGGACAAGCGGCCCGGACGGCCCGGACGGCGCGGCCCTGCCGGAGCAGGCGGACGCCGCGAAGGAGCGCGCGGCCGAAATCTGGGCGCGCATGCCCACGCCCATGGGCGAGCTTCTGGCCTGGATCGACGCGCACCCGGACGATCCGGGCGATCTGCGCGTCGGCGAACTCATGCGCGGCCTGGGAACGAGGCGCCCATCGCCGGCGGTCAGGCACGAGATGCAGACCCTGGTCGAGCAGGGCTCTCCGGCCGCGGCCTTCTGGCAGGCGGCCAGGCGCACGGGGCGCAGCCGCCGGGACAGGACGGCCAGGGAGCTCTTCCGCTTCGCCGCGGACTGGGGCGTGGGCCCGGCCTTCTGGGAGCTCGCGGCCGACAGGCTGGATCACGAGCGGGTGCGCCGGAACAGGACGGAGGCGCAGTTCGAGGAGCAGCGCGACGCCCTGAGCCTGTGCACCGAAGGCATGCGCGCGGGCTCCCTGCGCTGCGCGCTCGAGCTCGGCTGGCACCTGCACAACGGCCTGCTGGACGCGGCTCCGGAACACATCCGCGAGATCGCCGACCATCTTCTGCGCCATGCCGAGGAGGGCAGCGCTCCGGCCGCCCTGGTGCTCGCGGACCTGGTGATCGAGACCATGCCCGGGGTCCTGCCGCACGACATCTGGACGCGGCTTGTGCTCGTGCTGGACGAGCTGTGCGGCCTGAACGTGCCGCCGGCCATGACCATGCTCGCGCGCATGCTGATGCGCACCGGGTCCGAGGAGGACGCCGACCGCGCCCTGGCCCTCGCCCGCCGCGCGGCCATGGCCTCGGACGCGGACGCGGCCCTGCTTCTGATGCGCATGGCCAGGGACGAGGTCACCGACCCCGAGGAGCGGCGCAGGCTGGACGAGGACAATATCGAGACGCTTTCCGCCCTGGCCGAGCTGGACATGGCCGAAGCCCAGGCCGAGCTCGGCGTGGCGAAGCTCGGCACGGCCCGCGGGCCGGAAGACATGATGGACGGGCTGACCAGCCTCGCCCGGGCCGCCTGGGGCGGCAAGTCCGAGGAACTCCTGAGCTATCTGTGCTTCGGGCTGCTGGCCGACCGCAAGGGCGGGCAGATGGTGCCCTTCCTGCAGCACATGGAGTCCCTGGCCGGCGACTGCCCGGCGCTGCTGGCCTTCAAGGCCAGAGTCGACCTCATGGGCCTGGACGGGCGCAAGGTCCGGCGCAGCAGGGCACTGAAGGATCTGGCCGAGGCCTTCCGCAGGGGCGAGCGCAGCGCGGCCGGCGCTCTGGCCGGCATCTACCTGCTCGGCCTGCACGGCATCACGCCCTCCCCGGAGCTCGGCCTGAACTGGGCCATGGAAGGCTTCATGCGCCAGGACCCGCGCAGCATCACCCTGCTCGCCATGAATCTCGCCCTCTATGACGGCACGGGCCTCGAGGGCGGCAATCCGCTGCACCGCCATGACCTCGGCCCGCTCGTGCAGTGGGCCGCGAGCCGGCAGGACTGCCCGGCCAGGGCCTTCATGGCCTGCTGGCGGGGCTTTCTGCGCGCGCCCGGCCCGAAGCACAGGGCCGCGCACAGGGAGGCGGGCAGGGACGGGGCGCCGGCCGAGGCCTGCGCCCGCGGCGGGCATGCGGGAGAGAGCCACCGTCCCGAGCCCATTCCCGACGACGAGCGCATCTTCATGCTCTCGAGCGCCATCCGCGACAGCCTCTGCCATCTCGACATCTGCGGGCTCGGCCACATCGCCGCCCTTTTTGACGACATGGAGGACACGCCCGTCACCC
>JAUNSE010000324.1 GCA_030539415.1 Desulfovibrionaceae bacterium | reverse complement strand
CGAGGGCCTGGACGACATCTCGGCCCTGGACGAGAGCATGCGCTGCCTCACCTGCGGCGCCAAGGCCCGGGTCAACTACCGGGACGACTGCATGACCTGCTTCTTCTGCGAGCTGCGCTGCCCGTCCGAAGCCATCGACGTGCATCCGTTCAAGGAACGTCTGCCCTATACCATCGAAGCGAATTTTGGAGGTTTTTAACATGCTGAAGCCGATGTTCCACAAATGTGATGTTCTCGTCATAGGCGGCGGATTTTCCGGAGCCTGGTCGGCCCTGAGCGCGGCCGAGCACGCCAAGAGCGTGCTCATCGTGGACAAGGGCTCGCGGGACTGGCGCGGCCTCGGCATGATGTCCGGCGGCGACATGGGCGTGGTGCCCTGCGAGTGCAGCGTGGACGATTTCCTGGAAGAGCTTGTCTACTACTATGACGGCCTGTGCGACCAGCCCTTTGCCAGAATGGTGCTGGAGCAGTCCTACGCGCGCTTTTCGGATCTGGAGCGCTGGGGCCACAAGTTCGCCCGCAATCCCGACGGCTCCATGCGCTACATCCTCCAGCGCGATCTCAAGCTCATCCGCTACTACTACTATCATCCCTACGGCAAGGGCGGCCCGCACACCTGCGACACGCTCTACGACCAGCTGGAGCAGCGCGGCGCGCGCAGGCTCTCCAACGTCCAGATAGTCGACCTCATCAAGGAGGACGGAGACAGCGGCCGCGTGACCGGCGCCGTGGGCTTCCACACCCGCAGCGGCATGCCCGTGGTCATTCAGGCGGGCGCCGTGATTCTGTGCACCAACACGGGCGGCTTCAAGATGAGCTACCTCGGCAACACGGCCGTGGGCGAGGGCGCGGTCCTCGGCTTCCGCGCCGGCGCCGAGTTCAGGTCCATGGAATTCCTGCAGAACTGGACCTGTCCGCGCGCCTTCGCCTGGGAGGGGCAGACCGGCATGCTGCCCTACGGGGCCCGCTTCGTGAACTCCGAGGGCAGGGACTTCATGCGCGAGTACTCGCCCATTCACGGCGCCAAGTCCGACCCGCACTACAATATCCGCGGCATGGCCCTGGAGGCCCGCGAGGGCAGGGCGCCGCTCTGGTTCGACACCAGCACCATGAGCCCCGAGGGCGTGGAGGCCATGACGCCCACCGGCGGCTGGATGCTGCTGAACGATCAGAAGCTCAAGGCGCTGGGCATCGACTTCTTCAAGTCCAGGACCGAGTGGATGCCGCAGTTCCAGTACATCTTCGGCGGCATGGTCACGGACCTTCAGTGCCGCACCCGCGTCCCCGGCCTCTATGCCGCCGGCCGCGCCGCCAGCCTGCACACGGGCGTGTACATGGGCGGCTGGGACACCTGCATGACGAGCACCACCGGCTATGTGGCCGGAGCGGCGGCCGCGAAGGAGGCCATGAATCTCGACCGCTCAGTCCCCTTCGATAAGGGCCAGGCCCTGGAAAGGCTCGCTCCCGCGCTCGATCTCATGGAAAGGCCCGGCATCGCGCCCAAGGACATCGTGCGCGCCGTGCAGGAGCTGATGGTGCCGGCGGACGTGTCCGTCCTCAAGACCGGCCAGGGACTCTCCCGCTCCCTGCAGAAGCTGGAGTACGTCCGCGACAACCTGCTGCCCGAAATGGCGGCCGCGGACCCGCACTACCTGCTCAAGGCCATGGAGGCCAGGGGCATGACCCTGGTGGCGGAGATGTATCTGCGCGCCTCGCTCATGCGCAAGGAGTCCCGCTGCGGCCATTTCCGCGAGGACTACCCCACCCGCGACGGCGATCCCGCCTGGATCCATATCGACAGGCACAACGGCAGGATGCGCCTGCGCTTCCACCGCGTGCCCGTCGAGACCTATCAGTTCAGGCCGCACCGCTACTACATGGACGACTTCAACTATCCCGACCAGCCGAAGAGCGTCCCGTCCGGGACCATGGAGGCCAGTCATGCCTGATCCCGCCCGAAGCCTCGCCCGCAAGAGAGCCCTCGGTCTCGCCGTCTCTCTGGCAGCCTACCTTGTTCTGGCCGGCATGCCCTCGCCCGAGGGCCTGAGCCTGGCCGGGCAGAAGTCCCTGGCCCTGATGGTGTCGGCCATCATCGTCTGGGTGACGGATGCCCTGCCGCTGGCCATGTCCTGCGTGCTCTTCCTCTTCCTGCAGGCCGTCCTGGGCACGGTGGACCTGCCCTCGGCCCTGCACAGCTTCGCCATTCCGCCCGTCTTCTTCTGCTTCGCCATGTTCTGCATCGTGGTGGCCTTCCAGAACTCCGGCCTGACCAGGCGCGTCGTGCTCTGGACGAGCCTGAAGTCCAGAGGGGAGCCCAGGCGCCTGCTCTTCCTGCTGATGATGGTCACCGCGCTGCTCTCGTCCATTCTGGCCGATGTGCCCGTTGTGGCGATGATGTATCCGGTGGCGCTCTTCCTGCTGCAGCAGAACAGCTGCCCGGTGGGCGAAAGCCCCTTCGGCAAGGCCGTCATGCTGGGCATAGCCCTGGCTGCCCTCATCGGCGGCGTCGGCACCCCGGCCGGCAGCGGCACCAACATCCTGACCATCAGCATGCTGGAGAATGCCGCCAATGTCTCGGTGTCCTTCTTCCAGTGGGCGGCCATAGGCATGCCCATGGTCCTGCTGCTCACTCCGGTGGCCTGGTGGGCCCTGGTGAAGGTCTATCCTCCGGAAATGGCGTCGCTGGCCGGCATGGACTCAATCGGCGAGGACTACAGCCGGCTGGGCTCCCTGACGCGCAAGGAGAAGTGCTTCATCGCCTTTCTGGCCGTCAACCTGGCCCTGTGGTGCACGACGGACCTGCACGGCCTGTCCCTGCCCACGGCCGCGGTGCTTGGCTGCATGCTCTTCGCCCTGCCCGGCGTCGACCTGATTGAGTGGGAGCGCGATCACACGAGGATAGGCTGGGACATTCTCTTCCTGGTGGGCGCGGCCAATTCGCTGGGCATGGCCCTGTGGAAGAACGGCACGGCCGAATGGATAGCCCAGAGCTGTCTGGGCGGCATGGGCGCCATGCCGCTGGTGGCCGTGATAGCCCTTGTTTCCCTGTTCACCATCCTCATTCACCTGATCATTCCGGTGAACACTCCGATAGTGTCGGTCCTGCTGCCCCCGGTCGTGGCTGTCGCCGTGGCCATGGACATCAACCCGGCCGTGCTGGCCGTGCCGCTCGGCTTCAGCATCTCGGCGGCCATCCTGCTCCCGCTGGACGCGGTCTCCCTGGTGACCTA
>JAUNSE010000323.1:238-3250 GCA_030539415.1 Desulfovibrionaceae bacterium | reverse complement strand
TGCCGAAGACAGCGAGCTGCACGAGCTCTCCATGCACTGGCTTGAAGAGCGGGCCTTCCACGACCCGGCGAAGACCCCGCATCTTGTCTCCGGCTTCGAGGCGCTGTGCGCTCTTGTCAGCAGAGGGGCCGGCATCACCATTCTGCCGGAATCCTGCCTGCCCAGGGACCGTGACGCGGCCATCGCGTCCGGCCTGCTGCGCATCGGCCCGGACCTGGCAGCCGGCAGCTTCACCTGCTGCCTTGTCGAGCGTCAGGGCGCTGCCCGCTCCGTCCAGGCGGATGTCTTCCGCGCCCTTGTTCTGAGCCTGGACGATGACCATGCAGGCAAAGCTGCGGACAAAACCGGCTCCTCCGCCAGAAAGGCCGCCCCGGTGAGTTTGCGCACGAGGACTGCGGACAGGGAGATCCGCGTTGCCGGAGCAAAAGAGACCATCGCGCTTGCCGGCGGAAAGACCGCAGGCAGAACCGTTGTCTGGGCGGACAGCGCCGCGGACAGGAACGCACCAACCGGTGAGGATCCAATCATCTTCAACGCCCTGCCGCCGGGCATTCCGGCGCGGAGCAAGAGGACGACTCTCAGAGTCCGCTGGAAGGAGGCGGAGCACATCACGGCCAAAGAGCGCAAACTGATCTATGACGAGCCGGAATACGCGCCGGCCGTGGCCAGAGTGCTGATAGCCCATCCGGATCCGGCCTCTTTGACCCGCAGCGGCCGCTGGACGGCAAAAGTCCAGGTCAGACACCCTGTCACCGGCAAGTCCTTCAGCGGGCACGCCGGCCCCTCTCCCGAGGAGCTCGAGGCTGCGCGCAAGCCGCCGGCCATGGGCACCCTCGCCAACAACATCTGGGATGCCCTGCCGGTCCCGGGCACGGACAGATACTGGGCCGAACACCAGCGCTTCGAGATGATCATGCGCGATGACGGCTTCCGCGACACGACAGGAACCGTCCCCATGCTGCACGTGACGGACATCACCGGCTTTGTCTGGGTGCGCGAAGGAAACGAAGTGTACAGCGGCTATCTGCAGGACTGGGCCATGGACTTCCAGCGGCTCTACCGCGAATGGCTCGCGGCTGCGGGCTCCTCTTCGAAACTCTCCAGCATCCGCAGGGAGTTCAGGCGCCTCTGGTATGTGCCCCCGACAAAGGCGCATCCCGAGGGGGACGACAAGAACGGCTTCCTCAACTGGCTGAACGCCGCCCTGCTGGTCTCGGCCTGGCTCCGTCTGGGCTGGATGTATCCCAACGGCCTGGACGCCGAAGGAAAGCCGGCCTTTCCGCGCGACCTGCCGGCCCTGCAGGAAATCACGGACAGGTATGGCTGCAAGGTTCAGGTCCGCCCGTCCATCTTCCATACGGAAGACGGGCTTGCCGACACGGAGCAGTGGCTGGACTTTCTGCGCCATCCAGAGACATATCTGGTCGATTTCAAGCTCATGCCGAAGAGGGACAAAGAGCAGTTCAGGGATGTGTGCCTCACCATTGCCGATGCTCATGACGCCATCATGCTGGACCATACCGAAGGCGCGGACAAGAACCCGTATCTCAGCGCCTTCCACACCTGGGTCATCGACCAGGGTCCGGCCCCGGACAAGGGAAAGTCACGGCGCGGCAGGGGGCGCAGGCAGCGGTAGTGCCGTGCGCGCCCGCAGCCGGGCAGTGAAGAAATCAGGCAGGGGAGATCAGGCAAGAGAGCTCGGAACACACAAGACGCGGGGAGGTCCGTCCGGATCCCCCCGCATTTCAGTCAAATTTCAGCCCCTGCTTTGACTCAGGACCGCAGGCTACATGGCCCGTATCTTCGCGATGATTGCATCCGTAATCTGCGTGGTGGAGGCAGATCCTCCAAGGTCCGGGCCGAGCGAGGTTCCTTCCTCGGTGACGGCCGTGATGGCCTTCTCGATGAGTCCTGCGGCCTCTCCGTGCCCCAGGAAGTCCAGCATCATGCCGCCGGTCCAGATCATGGCTATGGGGTCGGCTATGCCCTTGCCCATGATGTCCGGGGCCGAGCCGTGCACCGGCTCGAACATGGACGGGAAGCGGCGCTCGGGATTGATGTTGGCGCTCGGCGCGATGCCCAGGCTGCCGGAGATGGCGCCGCCCACATCCGTCAGAATGTCTCCGAACAGGTTGCTGGCCACGGCCACGTCAATGGTCTCGGGGCGCAGTATCATGCGGGCGGCCATGGCATCGACCAGCATGTACTCGGTAGCGACCTCCGGGTACTCCCTGGCCACGTCCGCAAAGCATCTGTCCCAGAGCGTCATGGTGTGGCGCTGGGCGTTGGACTTGGTCACGCAGATAAGGCGCTTTTTGCGCTTCATGGCCAGGTCGAAGGAAGAGCGGATGACGCGCTCGGCGCCGGCCCGGGTGACCACCGATGTCTCCAGCGCGGCCTCCATGGGCATGCCCGGATGGGAGAGGCCGCCGCAGCCGGAGTACTCGCCCTCGGTGTTCTCGCGCACGATGACCATGTCTATGTCGCCGGGCTTCCTTCCGGCCAGCGGGCTCTTCACGCCGGGCAGAAGGCGGCAGGGACGCAGGCAGATGTACTGGTCGAACTCCATGCGCAGGCGGATGAGCAGGTCGCGCAGGGAGATGTGGTCCGGCACCTTTGCCGGCAGGCCCACGGCGCCGAAGTACAGGGCGTCATAGGGTTTCAGAATGTCGGTCCCGTCCTCGGGCATCATGCGGCCGGTCTCGAGATAGTACTGGCAGCCCCAGGGAAAGGATGTGTAGTGCATGCGGAAGTCTCCGGTCACTTCCGCGACGGCGTCAAGCACGCGCACGCCCTCGGGCGTCACCTCAAGGCCTATGCCGTCTCCGGGGATGAGCGCAATCTGATAGTCTTTCATGCGTTTGCTCGGTCCTGCAGGCTCCCGCATCCGGGCGGAAGAAAAGAGACCGCCTCCTTTGCGAAGGAACACTAGCCGAAAGGCCGGAAAAAGAACAGCAAGGCAGACAGAGTCGGCTGCCCCGATCCGCTGCGGGCATCGCAGTCAGGTGCCTG
>JAUNSE010000323.1:0-228 GCA_030539415.1 Desulfovibrionaceae bacterium | reverse complement strand
CGCTCTCCCGGAAACTGGCTGCAGGTGCACAGCAGGACAGGAGCCACAGGCTGCTATGACCGGGCCAAGGGCAGCGACCGTAACCTCTACGCTCCCGACTCCATGGACCGCCGCGTCAGCATCTGCTTCCGCATCGGGCGCAAGGAACCCGAGCCGACAGAGAAATGCTCCTAAATATGCAACAGACAAGCTATATTTTCGTTCAAAAGCATATTACTCAATTCACAT
>JAUNSE010000322.1 GCA_030539415.1 Desulfovibrionaceae bacterium | reverse complement strand
TTGTTCAGCTGCTCAGCCACCACGCTCAGAGCAGTATAGGTGCAGCCCTTCGAATGCGGACTGCCGTTTATCAGGAGGACACTCACGGCTTTCTCTCCATGTTCGGGTTTCGGCTACAGGGTGACCAGGTCGTACTGGTCGGTGCCCATGCCCAGCTCCTTCATGTAGCTCAGCTGGCGCAGGCCGCCGCGGCTTTCGATGCGCTCGACAAGGTCGCGGCGCCCGGCTTCGGGCAGGGCATAGACCAGATCCACGGAAGCCTTGTCCACGGCCAGAATGTCGGTGGAGGCCAGGATGCCGATGTCCGGCGTCGTCACCGGAGCAGCTCTGACGCCCTCGCAGTCGCAGCTGACCGACATCCTGTTGAGCACGTTGATATAGGTGATGCGCGGGCCGAAGTGCTCGGTGACGGCCCTGCCGCCCTCCACCATACGCTCCATGAACTGCTGGCCCCTGGGCCATTTTCCGTCGGGGGCTATCTGGTGAATCTGATTCTTGCCGGTCTTTCCGGAGGCGCAGCCGATGGCGATGTTCTTGAGCGAGCCGCCGAAGCCGCCCATAGCGTGGCCCTTGAAGTGGGTCAGCACCACCATGCTGTCATAGTTGAGCAGATGGCTGCCCACGGCCACTTCGCGCAGCCATTTTCCGCCCGGAACGGGAAGCGGCGTGTCACCGTCCTCGTCCATGATATCCACATGTGTGAACGTCCAGCCGTTTGCCTTCAGCGTCTCCCTGTGCCCTTCCGTGGTCTTTCTGGGGCTGTTGTACAGCACGTTGCATTCGACCACGGTGCTTTGCGGTATGACTTCCAACAGGCTCTTCGCCCACGCCACAGGAAGGAAGTTCGGGCCGTTGGGTTCGCCGGTATGCAGCTTGATGGCCACCCTGCCGGAAATGTTCCGATTCACGAGGCCGTAGAGTTTCAGCATGCTTTCAATGCTGATGTCGCGGGTGAAAAAGACCTGCGCCCTGTTTTGCGTCTCCGCGGCCGCGGCGGCATGCGGAAAGGCGCCAAGCGCGAGAGAGCCGGCCGCAAGAGCGCTGTCCCTGAGAAAACCCCGGCGGGAAAGAGTGCGTGCCATTGTCGGATCCTCCTTTTACATGTGGTTCAGCAGTGCTGCCGCGTCGCGGCCGACCTGCACGCAGCAGTTTGTGCAGTTTGAGAAGCCGCCGTATTTTTTGAGAAGCTCCCCGCAGACGACCGTGCCCTCCCTTTTCTTGAAGCGCTCGAAAAGCTCTCTGGCCGCGCTCACCGCCTCCTCGGTTCGGCCGGGAAGGTAGAGGCCTGCGGCCATCACGCCGCCTGTGAGCGCTCCGCAGGTGCCGTCGCCGTAAGTTTTGCCGATGCCGCCGGCAAAGCCGGCCGAGAAGGCCAGGAGCTGTTCGTCCTCCAGACTGCCGCCAAGCGCCCTGCAGATGCCGGCGAAGGTGGCCTGGGAACAGGAATGCCGTTTGCGGCGCAGATCCAGAATGGCCGCCTCTATTTTCGAGGCGTCCCCAATGAGGGCGGGACCAGCCGGGTGTCGCTCGGCGGCCAGCGCCTCGATGCCCGCTGCTGGCGCCATTGCTCCGGCGACGGCCGCGCCGCCCGCCAGTTTCAGAAATGCCCGCCTGCCGGCGGGTGCCGTGATGTTCGTGCCTGTGTCCATAACGTACCTCCGCCGGGCGACCTGCCGGCCCCGGCTGCTGCTGTCAGGGGAAAAGTACAGCGGCACGCTTGGGAAATCAGCGCCGGATCTTAAAAAAATATATGGCCAATCTACAGCTCCTTCCGTAGTCTGGTCCGGCGGGGCACGGAAAGAGGGCCGCTGTCCCATTCAGGAGAGAAGCGCATGGACAAGAACGAGCTTTCCCGGGCAATCGGGATTCTGCAGAACCGGTTTTCGGAACTGGACTGGACGTATCATGACGCGCCCCTGAAGGACGGCGTGGACAAGATGTACAAGTGGCCCGGCGACCCTTCGGAAGAGGTCATTATCTGCGTGCACAAGAGCAGCGGCATGCAGGAGCTCTTTCACCGGCACGACTTTTTCTTCTTCAATTACACCTACAGGGGGCAGTACTCCTCTCTCAGCCGCAGGAACGACAATACCATCACCATATGCGAGCACGAACTCTACGCCGGCCAGCCCTTTGCCGCGCACGCCCTGCATGCCCACGACAACGCGGAGACAATCATTGTCGGCATACTCATCCAGAAGAAGACGTTCTTCCACTCCTTTCTGCCTCTGCTGACAGCTAACTTCAATCTCCTGCACTTTCTTCTGGATCCGGCATTGAACAGCTTTTCCGACGAGTGCATTCACTTCAAAATCGATGACTCGTCCGCCATCCTGCCGCTCATCGAACTCATGATTGCCGAATACGCCCGCAGGCGGGAGGACACGCAGAACATCCTGAAACCTCTTGTCCTCTCTTTTCTGTCAATGGTCGCGCGCCAGTACTCGCACATGAACATGACGGCGCACGGGTGTCTCGGCGACAGGCTGATTCAGTACATTGCCGAGCATGTCGACACGGTCTCCCTGAAGGAGCTTTCCAGAAGGTTTCAGTACCATCCCAACTACATCTCGAACATTCTTTCAAAGGAGAAAGGCAGGACCTTCTCGCAGATCAGGCTCGAGCAGCGGATGACAAAGGCTCTCGTTCTTTTGAAAAATTCCACACTGGCGATTAATGAAGTCGCCCTGATGCTGGGCTACTCGAACAGCAGCAACTTCTACAGGGAATTCAAGCGATACTACGGCAAATCGCCGCGCGAGTACATGCTCAGGCCCTGACCGCGCGGCCCCGGCGCATGCGTCCGCTTCCGCTCCTCCTTCCGGACGGCCTGTGAATTCCCCTGATCAGCGGACAATAAAAATGCCCGGAACGGGATGACGTGTTCCGGGCAGGTCAAGGCTTCAGTCTGTGAGGAGGACCGAGGCTACTTGATATACTTGTTGATGGTGGCGATGCCGTCCGCATTGGCGCGGTAGTACACGCGCAGCTCGCCGGCATCGTCGAGTTCGAAGCGGGACTCCTCGACCAGGCCGTTGGACTCGGCGGTCATCAGGGCGTTCAGCACGTCGGCCTTGTTGAGAGCCTTGAAGGAGCCGTATTCGGACTTGAGCGCGTCAATCACCTGTTCCGGGCAGGCCTCGCGGCCGTCGGTGAACAGCTTGAGAATGGCGAAATTCAGCGGCTTCATGGTCTAGTTCTCCTTCTTCTTCATGAGGAACGCCAGCGGATTGGTGGCAATCGTGAAGATGCCGAC
>JAUNSE010000321.1 GCA_030539415.1 Desulfovibrionaceae bacterium | reverse complement strand
AGGCTTCCGTCCGCACCCCGCGGGCCCTGCGGTCCGGAAGGAGAATCGGAGCCGCCCGGATTGTCTGGCCCGTGCGGACCGTTCGGACCGTTCGGTCTGCCCGGTCCCTTCGGGTCCGGCTGCCTGTCCACAGCCCAGGGCGGCACGGACTCGTCCACGGGATACGCGGGCAGATCCGGGCCCCAGGCCGCCAGTATGGCCGCGATGTCCGCCTGCGAAGCCGGGCCTGCGGCTTTGCCCGAAGACGTCTCTCCGCCTGCCGCGGCGTCCGCGCCGGCGCCGCCGCCCTGAGCCAGAGCAAGGCCTTCCTCGTACTGCAGCGTGCCGCGGCAGCGGGGAAAGTTCGAGCAGCCCCAGAACTCCCCTCTCGGGCCCTTGCGCAGCTTCATCGGCCTGCCGCAGCGCGGGCAGGAAGGCACGGCCTCCTCCTCTCCGGCCGTGACGGAGATCTGTGAGCCGGCAGACGCGGCCGCGACGGCAGAACCAGCCTGGTTCGCGTCCGCCCCCGCCCCGGCCAGCCCTGCGGCCCGGGTATAGGCCTCAAGATCCGGCACGCCGTCTTTGTCGTCCACCGTGAAGCGGCAGCTGGGATAGGCCGTGCAGCCCCAGAAATAGCCCCTGACACCCTTGCGGCGCTTCATGGCATGGCCGCAGCGCGGGCAGAGGCAGTCGTCCGCGACAGCCTTCGCGGCCCTGGCTGAAGCTGAGGCCTTTGCCGGCTTCGCGGCCTTTCCGGCCTTTGCGGGCTTTGCGGATTCGGCGACAGAGTCTCCGGCACTGCCGTCCGCGTCATCGGACGGCATGGCGCGCGCATCCTCCTCCATGCTGAAAACAGGGCCCGGCTCCCCGTCATCGGGCACGGATGGATACGGCTCCTCGTCAAAGGGGATGTCCATGTCGGGCGACAGGCCGTGATCCATGTCCGCCTCGCCGGCGGACAGCATGTCCATGTCGGCCGGGGGCAAATCCTCGTCCAGGCAGGGCGGCTCGTCCAGCATCCAGGCCGGCACTTCGTCGTCGGCATGGCTGTTTCCGCCGGGTGCGGAGAACGCGCCCCTGTGCCGCTCGGGTCCGGCGCCATCGTCCGTGATGCCGGCTTCTGTCCGCGGCATGCCCGAGACGGCCGAGGCCGCGGCTCTGGCCGGGCGCTTCACCGCGGAAAAATCCTTTCCGGAGGACAAGCCGGATGACGGCACAGTACCGGACGACCTGCCCGGCATCATGTCAGACGACATGTCGGACGAAACGCCCGCGGCCGGCGCGCTGCCGGACGATGCCGGCATGCCGCCTGACGCGGAGGAGCCCTTCGCGGCCGCCTCACTGTCGCCGGGCGCCGTAAAGCGGCAGGACGGAAAGCCGCGGCAGCCCCAGAACTCTCCGCGCGGGCCCTTGCGGAGCACAAGTTCCTTCCCGCAGCGCGGGCAGACGCGCCCCTCGCCGTCCGCAGCGCCGGCCTGCGTTCCGCCATCCGCGGCCTTCGCGGCAGACCTGGTCCTGCGGCCCTTCACGACCGGGACGCCGTTGCGGTCCTCGGCCTTTCCGCCGCATTCAGGCGCGCCCGTGCAGACCCAGTACCAGCCGGTCTTGCCGTGCGCGCGGCGCATGGGTCTGCCGCATTCCGGGCACAGGGTCTCGGGACCCCTGGCGTAGTCCCCCTCGCAGGCGAAGATCTCGCCGATGACGCCGGGCAGCGTTGCCGCGTAGCCCGCCACATAGGCGTCCGGGTCCAGGCGCCCGGCCTGTATCTCCGAGAGGGAGCGCTCCATGTCGGCCGTCATAAGCGGATCCTTGATGACCTGGGGAGAGTTGTGGACCAGATCCCTGCCGAGCGGCGTGGACTGCAGCGCCTTGCCGTGCTTTTCGAGATAGTGCCTGTCGAAAAGCGTCTCGATGATGCTTGCCCTGGTGGCCACGGTGCCCAGGCCCTCGGTCTTCTTGAGGATGGTCTGATCGTCCGCGCTGGCCCCGCGCACATAGCGCTGTATGTTCTCCATGGCGTCGACCAGCGTGCCTTCGGTGAAGCGCGCGGGCGGCGTGGTCATGGCTTCGTTCACCTGCACCTCGCCGGCCTGCACGCGCTCGCCGACGCGCACCTCGGGCAGGATCACGTCCTTTTCGTTTCCCTCGCCGTCCGCGCCGTCGGCGCTATCGCCGCCCTTCGCGGCCGCGCGGCTCTTTGCCCCCTTCTGATCCCTGAAGGCCGTCCAGCCGGGGCTCACCTCGATGCGGCCGTTCGCGCGCCACAGATACCCCTCGCAGAGCACGTCTATCTTCGTGCGGTTGAAGACGTGCTCCGGCAGGAACTGCCAGGCGTAGCGGCGGCAGATCATGGCGTAGATCTTCGCCTCGCGGTCGGAAAGCCCCGCTGCGGGCACGGAGGTGGGAATGATGGCGTGGTGGGCGCTGACTTTTGCTGTGTTCCAGGCGGCGCTTTTGCGGTCCGTGCTGCAGGCCTCCACCATCTCGCTCATGCCCGCGAACCGGCCCACGGCGGCGAGCACGTCCGGGGCCTCCTTGAACTGCTCCATGGGCAGGTACTGGCAGTCCGTGCGCGGATAGGAGATGTGCTTGCCTTCATAGAGGGCCTGGGCCGCGGCGAGAGTGGCCTGGGCGCCCATGCCGTAACGGGCCGAGGCCTCCTTCTGCAGCTCGGTCAGATTGTAGGGCAGCGGCGGGCGCTCGCGGACAAGCTTCTTCTCCGCGGCCTGCACCGTCCCCTCCTTTCCGGAGACGCGGTCCCTGATGGCGAGGGCCGCGGCCCTGTCCACCAGGCGCTTCTCCTCGTCCGTGCCGGGCATGCCGGCGGAAAGGACGAGCTGCGTGCGCACAATGCCCTGCTCGGCCGTGAAGGGGCATTCCAGCTTGTAGAAGGGCTTGGGCTCGAAATTCTCGATGATCTCGTCGCGCTGCACCACCAGGGCGAGCGTCGGGGTCTGCACGCGGCCCAGGGAGAGCAGGCCCTGCGCGCCGCGGCTGCGCCCGTGCAGGGTCATGGCGCGCGTGAGATTGATGCCGGCCAGCCAGTCCAGGCGCGAGCGGGCTCTGGCTGCGTCGCGCAGGCCGGCAAACTCGCTGTTGGGCTTCATGCGGCCGAGCTCGCGGCGCAGGCTGGTCGCGTCCAGGGCGCGCGTCTGCAGGCGCAGCACGGTGCCGCGGTAGTTGAAGAGCTCCAGCACCTCGTCCACCAGCAGCTGCCCCTCCCTGTCGAAGTCGGCGGCGTTGACGGCCGTGGGGCAGATCTTCAGAAGCGCCCTGATG
>JAUNSE010000320.1 GCA_030539415.1 Desulfovibrionaceae bacterium | reverse complement strand
ATGGCGGCTATGCCGCGGACCTGGAGACCTGGGGCCTGGTCTCGCCCGGACCGGGGCATCTCGGGGCCTGGGTGTCCTGCGAGGCCGAGTCCGATTCGGACAGCGTGCTCTGGCGCGTGGCCGTGGACGGATCGCCCGAGCTCAACCGCATGGAGACCGAGATCGACATGAACGATCACGGCCTGAACAACACGGGCTGGGTGCAGTTCACGTCCTGGGCCGCCGGGGATGCGGAGAGGCCCGTGGCCTCCGGCGCCGCCTGCACGTCGGATGAACTGGGACGGCTCTTTCTGGACGCGGACTACGGGCTCTATCTCTGCCGGCAGGTGGAGGGATCCGCCACTCCCGAGCTGGTGCTGGTGGGGGACAGCGGCAACTCCCAGTCCGTGCGGCACGCGACGTTGGCCACGGACGGGGATCTGGTTGCGAAGCCCGTCTGCTCCGCGGAAGCCGGCCAGACGGCGCAGATCTTTCTCGCTCCGGCCATAGCGAGCTCGGGGCCTACGTCTCCGCCCATGGCGGCCTTCCGGGCCTGGGCGGAGGAGGAGAGTGAGGGCTGGCGCGTGCGGCTCAAGGTCAAGAACACTAGCCACTCCGATGTGGCCGACTGGTACTCCCCGACGGACGAGGGCGAGAGTCTGGCCCCCTATTACGGCTCGGCCATGGTGCTGACCATGTGCGTGCGGGCTGCCGAATAAGCCGGCGGGCAGGGCGGACGGGGCGCTGGCCCGCGGTCCCCGGGCCCGGATGGCGGATGAGTCTGGTGGCTGCGGGCGGCTCATGGAAGGCCGGCATGACGGCTGGGGAAGACTGGATTGGGAATGGCGGCCGGATGGGCTGATGGAGAAGGAAGACGGCGTGATGACGGACAGGAGTGAGACAGGCATGAGAAGCGCATTCGGACACATGATGCTCGGCACCGGGACCGGTGCCTGCGGCAGGCTTGGCAGGGGGCTCTGCTCCTCGCTTGCGAGCCTTGCGGCCGTGCGGCCGAGTGTCCTTGCGGTCCTGCTCTGCTGCGCCCTGTCCGGGCCGGCGGCCGCGGGTGCCGCAGCTGCTCCCGGTTCCGGTCAGGCCGGGGCAAGCGAAGCAGTCGAAGCACCCGTATCATCAAGATCAGTCGGGGCTGTCGAGTCTGATGCATCATTAAGATCAGTCGCGCCGGAGAGGGCAGCTGCATCATCAAGATCAGTCGCGTCTGCCGGGTCTGGTGCATCATTAAGATCAGTCAGATCCGCCGGGGCAGTCGAATCGACTGAAGAGGGGACTATGGAGCCTGCCCCCGTCCGCTCCCTCTTCACCGGTCCCTGCCGCCGCTTCGGCATCTCCGAGACGCTGGCCCTGGCCATCGCCCGCACCGAGTCCGGCATCAATCCCCTCTGCATCACCATCGAGGGCAGGGAGCACAGGCCCGCCTCTTTTGAGCAGGCCGCGCGTCTGGCCGGCGAGGCCATGCGGCAGGGGCGCAGCGTGGACCTTGGGCTCATGCAGATCAACAGCTGGTGGCTGAAGCGGCTGCGCCTGGATCCCAGGGATGTGCTGCGGCCCGCCACCAACGTCCTGCTGGGTGTCTGGATACTGCATCAGGAGATGCTGCGCCACGGGCGCGTCTGGAAGGCCGTGGGGGCCTATCACAGCCCCTCCTCCCGCCGCCGGCAGGCCTATGTGCGCCGCGTGGCCAGGCACTATGCCGAGCTTGCCGAACTCTCCCCCGCCGCGAGGCACGCCCTGGCGCTGCGGGCAGGCCATGCTGGATCTGATCCGGCTGGATCGGGTCCGGCCGGGTCCGGGCTGACCGGAGCCGGTTTGGCCGGAGCGGAGCTGTCCGGACATGGTCCGGCCGGGAATGCCGAGGCAGCCGGGACTCGCGGGATGCCCGAAGGCATGAAGTCTGCCAGCATGAGCCCGGGCGCTGCCGGCAGGGGCGTTGCTGCTCTGGAGGAAGGCATGAGCCGGGATGCCGGCAAGCCTCAGGTACTGGCCCCGCAGAGACTCCTGTTGACCGTGCGGCCCTGCGATGCCGGCTGGCCGGCCAGACCGGCGCTGATGGCGGCGCACAAGTCCGTGTTCGGCTCAGGGTTTGCTCCGACGGACTGGACTGGCCTGACGGATATGACGGACGGGACTCTGTCCTGGACCATCGGAGGGAGGCGCTGATGAATGCTTTGTCTTTAGTCCAAGAGGCTCTGCCCCTGCTGCAGGCGCTCCCCGTGTGGCTGACGGCCTTGGGTGCCTTCATGCTGGGAGCGGCCATGGGCTCCTTCTGCGCCCTGTGCGCCGAGCGCTCCGCTGAAGGTTTGAGCGTTGTCGCGCCGGCCTCGTACTGCACAGCCTGCGGCCGGCCTCTCAGGCCCTGGCACATGGTGCCGGTGATAAGCCGCCTGGTGCTTGGCGGGCGCTGCGCGCACTGCCGCGCGCCCTTTTCCGCCGACTCCTTTGTGCTGGAACTGGCTCTTGGGATCGTCTTTGCCCTGCTGTGGCTCGAGAGCGCTGCGCCCTTCTGTCTGCAGGGGACAGGCCCTGCGGCAGACGCTGCGGGGCTCGCCCCGGCACAGGCTTTTGCTGCCGGCCTGGCCTGCTTCGCCCTGTACGCGGCCCTTGTCTGCGTGCTGGCCGTGGCCGCCGGCATCGACAGGTACCGCGGCCTCCTGCCGGACAGGCTGGTGCTGCCGGCCATGGGACTCTTTCTGGCGGGCTCCGCGCTCTGGCACGGGGCATGGGGCGCTGTGTCCTATCCGACTGCGGCCGGGCGGTCTGCCACTCTCTGGGAAGGCCTGCCCCTGCTCTTCCCGCCCGCGCCCATGGAGGGTGTGCTCGCGGGTCTGGCCGCGGCCGGCCTTCTGCTGGCCCTGCGCCGAATCTGGCTGATGCGGCGCGGGGTTCCGGCCCTGGGGCTCGGCGATGCGAAGCTGGCCCTCGTGATGGGCCTGGCGGCGGGGATCGAGGTCTTTCAGGGACTGTTTCTCGCGGCCCTGCTGGCCCTGGTGGAGAGCCGGTGCGGGCGCAGTTCGGAGCAGTCTGCCGCCCGGCCGTCCACGGCTGCCCTGCCCTCCCTGCCCGCCGCCATGCCCTTTGGCCCGCATCTGGCCGCCGGATGCGTCCTGAGCGTGCTCTTTCCGGCATCCCGCTTTCTTCTTCCATGCTTTCAGCAGGCTTTTCTTCAGTGAGGTCATCCATGACACGTTCTTTCTTCATCGGCGGCCTGACCGGTACGGACAGGCGGAACACATTGAGAGATCTGGCCGTCAGCTGCGGCCCGAATGGCTTTGGC
>JAUNSE010000319.1 GCA_030539415.1 Desulfovibrionaceae bacterium | reverse complement strand
CCATCGGAGTCAACATGTTGCATAAGTGGCGTGCCCTCGTCATCCTGCTGGTTCTCGTGCTGGCCCTTGTCTATGCGCTCCCCAACGTTCCGGTGCTCGGTCCCGCGCTGTCGTCCGTTCTTCCCGACAGCAAGGTGAACCTCGGTCTGGACCTCAAGGGCGGCATACATCTCACTCTGGGCGTCGAGGTGGACAAGGCCGTGAGCAACTCTCTGGCCATCACCGGCCAGGATTTGCGCCGCGAAGGCCAGGACAAAAAAATCACCGTGCTGCGTCCCCGCGTGGTGGGCGGCACGGTCCTCGAATTTCTCGTGCCCCGCGCCTCGGATGAGGACGCTCTCAGGGAGCTTGTCTCCAAGCGCTTCCCGCAGCTGATTCTGGACGAGCCCCAGCGCGGCGAGGCCGGCCAGCTCAGGTTCATGGGCCGTCTCTCCGCGGAAGAGGTCAAGCGCATCGAGGACATGGCCATGGACCAGGCCCTGCGCACCATACGCAACCGTATTGACCAGTTCGGCGTGGCCGAGCCCGACATCCGCAAGCAGGCCGGCAACCGCATCCAGGTGCAGCTGCCCGGCATCTCCGATCCCCGCCGCGCCGTGCAGCTCCTGGGCCAGACCGCCCACCTGGAGTTCCACCTGGTCCGCGACGACGTGGATCCCACCAAGCCCGTCCTGCCCGCCGGCGTCATCGCCCTGCCCATGCTGGAAAAGGATCCGGCCCGCGCCGAGTCCGGCCAGCGCCTGATTGCCGTTGAGCGCGACGCCATGCTCACCGGCGAGGACGTGGCCGACGCCAGGCCCACCTTCGACCAGTTCAACCAGTCCACCGTGTCCCTGACCTTCAACAGCCGCGGCGCCGACATCTTCGAGCGCGTGACCGCCGAGAACGTGGGCCGCGGCATGGCCATCGTGCTCGACGGCAAGGTCTACTCCGCGCCGAACATCCGCGAGCGCATCGGCGGCGGCCGCGCCTCCATCTCCGGCAGCTTCACCACCGCCGAGGCCCAGGACCTGGCCATCGTGCTGCGCGCCGGCTCCCTGCCCGCGCCCGTGACCGTCCTCGAGGAGCGCACCGTCGGCCCCTCCCTGGGACAGGAATCCATCGACAGCGGTCTCATGGCCGGTCTGCTGGGCGCCGTCCTGGTCATGAGCTTCATGGCCGTCTACTACGGCAGAAGCGGCTTCATCGCCGACGGCATGCTGTGCTTCACCCTGCTCATCCTCTTCGCCGGCATGTCCGCCTTCGGCGCCACCCTGACGCTGCCCGGCATCGCCGGCATAGTGCTGACCATCGGCATGGCCGTGGACGCCAACGTGCTCATCTACGAGCGCATACGCGAGGAAATCCGCAGGGGCTTCACGCCGCTGGCGGCCGTCAAGAGCGGCTTCGACGCCGCGTCCGTGGCCATCATCGACTCGAACCTGACGACCATCATCACGGCCGTGATTCTGTACCAGTTCGGCACGGGCCCGGTGCGCGGCTTCGCCGTGACGCTGACCCTGGGCATCATCGCCTCCATGTTCACGGCCGTCTTCGTGTCCCGGGTCATCTTTGAGCGCCTTGCCCGCACCTGCGGTCCCAAGGGTCTGAGCATCTAGCGGCGGAGGCACCCATGTCGTTTCATTTTGTAAAACCCGACGTCAACATCAATTTCATCGGCAGGCGCAAGATCGGCTACACCGTCTTTGCCGTGCTGATCGTGCTCTCTCTGGCGAGCTGCATTCTGGGCAACGGCATCAGCCTGGGCATCGACTTTGCCGGCGGCGTCAACGCCCAGGTGCGCTTCGAGAAGTTCGTGGACGACGAGACCCTGAAGAAGGGCCTGGATCTGCCCGAGCTGCCCGGCCTGTCCGTGCAGCGCTACGGCGAGGTGGGCAGGGACTACCTGCTCCGCTTCAATTCCGACAACTCGCCCATCGAGCTGCGCACCCGCATCGAGGAGTCTCTGGTCAAGGCCTTCCCCGACAATCCGGCCTCCATGGAGCGCCTTGAAGTGGTCGGCCCCAAGGTCGGCAAGGACCTGACCGAAAAGGGCCTTTCGGCCATCTTCTACGCCATCCTGACCATCGCCGTGTACATCTCCGGCCGCTTCGAGCAGCGCTGGATGGCCGCGGCCGCCATGGCCGCGTGCCTGTGGGGCGCCACCTATCTGGTGGGCCTGACCGGCGTGTCCACGGGCATCCTGGTCTGCGTGGCCATGGCCGTGACCCTGGGCGTGTGCTTCTTCCTGCGCCTGAACTTCGCCCTGGCCGCCACGGCCAGTCTGCTGGTCACCGTGGCTGTGGCCATGGGCGTTCTGTCCGTCATGCAGATTGACCTGGATCTGAACGTGCTCGCCGCCGTTCTGACCATCATCGGCTACGCCCTGAACGACACCATCATCACCTTCGACCGTCTGCGCGAGAATCTGCGCCTGCACACGGACAAGCCCATGGCGGAGCTCATCAACCGCAGCATCAACCAGACCCTGGCCCGCACGGTCCTCACCTGCGGCACCACCCTGCTGGCATCTGTGGCCCTGCTCGTGCTGGGCGGCGGCGTCATCTACTCCTTCGCCCTGACCATGACCGTGGGCGTGGTGGTCGGCACCTTCGCCACCATGTTCATCTCCTGCCCCCTGCTGCTGGCTCTGGGCGACACGGCCTTCTACGTGAAGGCCTCCCAGAAGGAAGAGTACGAGAAGCCCGGCGAGCACGGCATGGTCTAGCGGACCTGCCGGCAGACGGGGCCTTCCCGCCGCGCCGCGATGCGACATATGAAGAGAGGCCGTCCCGCAAGGGGCGGCCTCTCATGCGTCCGGCGTGCGGCTGCCTCCGCCTGGGCCCGCCCTGCCCGCGGTCATGAAAAATCCTCCCGCGACCCTGGGTCGGGGAGGATGAAACGTCCGAACTGTCTGCTCAAAATCCTTCAGGGAGCATGGGCCCAGCCAGATCAGTTCTTATCGTCCGATCTGTCCGGCCGCACCGCCTTCTGCGAAACCGCCTTCTCCGGCCCGCTGTCATGCACGGCGGCCTTTCCCCGCCACACGAGGGCCTGTCCGCGCTCCGAGCACGCGGCAACGCAGGCGCCGCACATCAGGCAGTCGCGGCGCCCGGGGCCCTGCGGGCCGCGCGGGCTGAGCCCGACCGGACAGGCGTCGCGGCAGGGCGCGCTCCCGCGGCAGACGCATTTCCTCGCCTGCCAGGCTATGCGCAGACCCGGAGCGCGCCGGGGCAGGAGTTTCGCCGCAAGGCCCAGCAGCACCGACTGCGGGCAGACAAAGCGGCACCAG
>JAUNSE010000318.1 GCA_030539415.1 Desulfovibrionaceae bacterium | reverse complement strand
AACGAATTCCGGCGGCAGGAGCCGCCGGGACACAAGGCAAAAAGCGCTTCCTGCCGGGATCGGTCAGAAAGCGCTGCACGCAAAACGGAAGACGGCTACTTCTTTTCGGGCTCGATATTCTTGCCGTCCTTGTCGACGACGTTGCCGATGGCGCCGCGGCTCATGCGAAGCTTGGCCTCGCCACACTCGATGAGGACGGTCTCTTCATCGAGCTCGAGGATGCGGCCCAGGAAGCCGGCGGAAGTGATGATGTAGTCGCCCTTCTTCAGCGCGGCCAGCATGGCCTTGTGGGCCTTGGCCCTCTTCTGCTGGGGACGGATGAGCAGGAAGTAGAAGATGACGAACATCAGGATCAGGGGCAGGAACTGCATCAGCATGTCAGTGCCGCTGGGAGCAGCGCCGGCGGCACCCTGGGGAGCGGCCATGGCGAAAGCTTCAGTTACGGAAAACAAAAGACACCTCCAAAAAGTGCGGGAAAGCGCCTGTCCGCCAAACAATTTGCCGGCAGGCTTTATCGACCAAAATTAATCTTTGCGTTCTTAAACTGTCTGGCGCATTCTTGCAAGTGCCGAAACCGCGCCCGCGGCCCGCAAAGCGCCCTCCCGCGACGCGTTGCAGCGCCCGGACGCAATGCGCCGGAAGACAGCCCGCACAGGGCTCCGCTGTCGGGAAGGCACGGGCGAAGCCTTCGTCCGCGCAGCCGTCCGCGCGCGTTAAGACGGGGCAATGCACGCACTTTCCTTTTTCGGCTTTTCCTGACACACTCGCGGACCGCACATATCTTCCATCACCTTATCCGCGGCCGGCAAAAGGCCCGGCATGGACATCAGCGCAATGAACAGCAGCATGACTCACAATGTAAATGATGCGGGGACCGGCCAGGCCGGATCCCTTTCCGCTCTGCTCGAGCGGCTCGCCAGTCAGGACGGCCGCGTGCAGGAGCTGCAGACCAGGCTCACCGCGGCCAGGGCCGTCGGCCCCGAGAACGGCGGCGAGGGCGAAGGCGCGAAGGCGGCCTTCATCGAGAGCGTGCTCCGCGGGGCCGGCATCACCGACATCGTGCACGTCGACGCGCCGGACGACCGGGTGCCCGGCGGCCTGCGCCCCAACCTGATTGCCACCCTGCCGGGAAACAGCGCCCGCGCGCTGTGGCTCTTCGCCCACATGGACGTGGTCCCCGCCGGCGATCCGGGCCTGTGGCGGACGGACCCCTGGCAGGTGGTGCGCGACGGCGATCTTCTCACCGGCCGCGGCGTGGAGGACAATCAGCAGTCCCTGGTCTCCATGCTCCTGCTGGCCGAGGGCCTGAAGGCGCTGGACATCACTCCGGAACTCACCCTCAGGCTGGTCTTCATGAGCGACGAGGAGTGCGGCAACAGCAGGGGCCTTGACCACGTGCTTCAGTCAAGGCCCGATCTCTTTCCGGCCGGCGACCTCTACATCGTTCCCGACGGCGGCTCGCCCTCGGGATCGGACATTCTGGTCGCCGAAAAGAGCCTGTACTGGCTGAAGTTCACCGTCACCGGCAGCCAGTGCCACGCCTCCACCCCGGACAAGGGCCGCAACGCCCTGGTGGCCGCCTCGGCCGCCATTCTGGCCCTGGACGGGCTGAACAGAGAATTTCCCCTGCAGGACGGGCTCTTCGAGCCGGCCCGCTCCACCTTCACGCCCACAAGGCACGAACTGAACGTGGACGGGGTGAACATCATGCCCGGACGCGACGTCTTCTGGCTGGACAGCCGCCTTGTGCCCGGCGTAGAGCCCGAGGCCGTGCGCGACCGCGCGGCGGCCCTCGCTTCGGCCGCGGCCGCGGAGCACGGCTGCACGGTCGAGGTGGAGGAGGCCATGCTGCAGCGCGCCTCGAAGACCGATCCGCAGGCGCCGGTGGTGCTGGCGCTCTCCCGCGCCCTGGCCGAGGAGGGGGTGACGCCCCGCCTCATCGGCATAGGCGGCGGCACGGTCGCCGCCCTGCTGCGCCGGGCGGGCCTGCCCGCCTGCGTGTGGAGCACCATCCAGGAATGCTGCCACGAGCCCAACGAGCGCTCCTCCATCTCGGCGACGCTGCGCGACGCCCGCGTCTTCGCCCGCCTGCTTGCGGAGGTGCGCCAGTGAGCACTGTCTACGACTGCATAGTGGTGGGCGGCGGCCATGCCGGCTGCGAGGCCGCCGCGGCCCTGGCCGGCCTGGGGCACAGGGTGCTGCTGGTCACCGGCAACCTGGACCGCCTGGGGCATCTCTCCTGCAACCCGGCCATAGGGGGGCTTGCCAAGACGCACATGGTCCGCGAGATCGACGCCCTGGGCGGACGCATGGGCCTGTGGGCCGACGCCTCGGGCATACAGATGCGCGTGCTCAACCAGAGCAAGGGCCCGGCCGTGCGCGCGACCCGCGGCCAGATGGACCGAGCCACCTACATGCAGAACGTGCGCCGCACGCTCTTCGGCCTGCCGGCCCTGGACATCTGGCAGGACCAGGTGACCGCCCTCACCAGCGGCGACCGCCGGGTCACCGGCGTGGCCACCCGCCAGGGCCTGCGCTTCGAGGCGCGGCACGTGCTGCTGACCACCGGCACCTTTCTGTCCGGGCGCATCCACATCGGCCTCATCAACATGCCCGCCGGCCGTCTGGGCGACGAGCCGGCCTCGGAGCTCAGCGCCAGCATCACGGCCCTGGGCATACAGCTCGGCCGCCTCAAGACCGGCACGACGCCGAGACTGCTCGGCCGCAGCATCGACTTCTCCTGCCTGGAGGCCCAGCACTCGGACGATCCCCTGCCCCAGTTCAGCTTCTGCGGACCAAAATCCCCTCTGCCCCAGGTGCCCTGCTACGTCTCCTACACCAACGACGAGACAAGGGAGATCATCCGCGAGGGCTTCGACCGCTCGCCGCTGCTCACCGGCGTCATCAAGGGCACCGGCGCCCGCTACTGCCCCTCCATCGAGGACAAGATAGCGCGCTTCCCCGACAGGGAGCGGCATCACGTCTTTCTGGAGCCCGAAGGCCTGGACCTGGCCGAGTACTACTGCAACGGCCTGTCCACGAGCCTGCCTCTGGACATACAGCTGCGCATGATCCGCTCCATCAGGGGACTCGAGCACGCGCAGCTCTCCCGTCCGGGCTACGCCATCGAGTACGACTACGCCAATCCCGTGCAGCTCAAGAAGACCCTGGAGACCAAGGCGGCTCCCGGCCTGTGGTTCGCCGGCCAGATCAACGGCACCTCCGGCTACGAGGAGGCGGCGGCCCAGGGCATGTGGGCGGCCCTCAACATCTCCTGCGC
>JAUNSE010000317.1 GCA_030539415.1 Desulfovibrionaceae bacterium | reverse complement strand
TCCGCCAGATGATCCGCGAGATGTGGGACTCAGGCGACGACGAGCGGGCCCTCAAGTTCGAAAAGATTCTGGCCAACGTGCCGACCCTGTGGGAGCGCTACAAGACGCTTCCGCTGAAGACCCGCCTCGGCACCGCCGCCTCCAACAGGTCGCGCGCCTTCGGCATGGGACTCGTGGTCACCGAGACGCTGCCCCGCCGCGGCTCGCGCTTCCTGAAGGAGCACAGCCAGACGCAGGCGGCCATTCCGATCAAGGCCGAGGTCGAGCAGCGCATCATCTGCCGCGAACCCGAAAGCCCGGGCCTGTGGGAGCATCTGCTGCGCGGCCTGCGCTGGCTGCCAGGCTGCTCCAGGCTCGGCATGGAAAAGCGCCGCGAATGGGCCTTTGCCAGCGACACGGTGCGCATCTGCAAGGACGGCAACCTCGTCAATCTGGGCGGCACGAGCACCTACCGCCCCTACCTGCACGAGGGCGAGAACAGGCGCCCGGGCGCCCACTACCTCAACAGCCGCCTCACCAACGTGCTCAAGGTCTTCACCGGCCTCATCCCGGCCTGGAGCACCTTCATGCACACGCAGGAATGGTGGTTCCTGGCGTGGTTCGGTTGCTTCATCTGGTTCAGCATCACCGGCGTGCGCAACGTCGTGCAGATGGTGCTGAGCTCCAAGGCCTTCTCCCGCAGCACCCTCATGCACTGGGCCGACCATGTGAGCGTCAACCGCATCTGCGACTCGCTCATGTACACGGGCTTCAGCGTCTTCCTGCTCGAGGGCCTGGTGCACACGTGGTTCCTGAAGGGCATACTGGGCGTGAACTCGGGCACCCATCCCATTCTGGTGCTGGGCGTCATCAGCATCGTCAACGGCCTGTACATCTGCAGCCACAACATTTACCGCGGCTTCCCGAAGACGGCGGCCATAGGCAACATCTTCCGCTCCATCATCAACATTCCGGTGGCCGCCACCTACAACATGGGCCTGTGGGGCCTGCTGGTCATGCTGGGCGTCGACGACCCCGGCTACTACCTCATCCCCGCGGCCACGGTCATCTCCAAGTCCGGCTCCGACACGGTGGCAGCCTTCATCGAGGGCATAGCCGACAGCCGCGTCAACAAGCGCATCGCCGTCACCGACTACAGGAACAAGCTGCGCTCGGTCTTCGAGTGCTACACCCTGCTCGAGCTCATGTTCCCGCAGGAGGACGCCCTGAACCGTCTGGCCCATCCCGGCGGCCTGCGGGGCAGGGGCGGCGCCGAGGCCGTGAAGCTCGAGCGCGCCTTCATCGTGAACGCCCTGGACATGATGTATCTGTGGTACTATCAGCCCAGAGCCCAGGAGGCCTTCAAGCAGGTCATCAAGTCGCTGACCAGCGCCGACAAGACGGTGCTCGCCCTGTCCCAGCTCGTGCTGCTGCGCGAGCGCGAGGTGTCGCAGCTCATGGTCGACGGCCAGGTCGGCCGCGACTTCGCCCGTCCGCTGGCCTTCTTCCTCAGCAAGCGCAAGGAATACGTGAAGGAAATGGTCCGTCTGTGCAAGGCCGGCCGTTCCCGCTCGATGCGGACCCACAAGGCCGTCTTCGGAGAGGGCAGCGAAATCTAGCGAAAGCCGGCGGCCCGCACAGGAGCTTTACGCACGGGCCGTCTCATGCAACAACAGCGGTCCGTCCGCGCGCCCGCAAAAAGGGCGCGCGGGCGGACCTTCTCAATTATGCGCCGGCCGTCGGCCGGCCGTTCACCGGCCATTCAGCGTCCGGCCGCGCCGCGGCAGAAGAAGCCCTTCCGCAGGGGCAGCTTCCGCGCCAGAGCGCCTGCCGGACTGTTCCTTCCAGGAAGGCGCGGCTTTTCGGGAAGGGACGGCTTCATCAACACGCCGGGCGGCATAAGTCCGCCCGAAAGAAAGACAGCGGGCAGCGCGCGGGCGGACACCGCCCGGCCGGGCCGCGAGGCCCCGCACGCGCGGCCCAGTGGAGATACAGCAATGCATCTGAGCAAGGGCATCTATTTCGACAGCAAGGACGCGGACATCCTGCGTCTGGTCAACAGGGTCCTGGAAGGCAGGGCGAAGCCGCAGGAAAGCGCGATCGACCCGCATCTGCACCCGCACGGCATCAAGGAGCTGGTGGATTCGCCCGTGGCGCGCATGGCCTATGCCGTGGTCAACCTCCTGCGCAACCTCGAGGCCGGCAGGACCCAGGCCAGGGACCGCCTGCTCGGCCTGGGCATCCTCTACAACGAGGTCATCAACTCGGCCCACACCAGCTTCTGCCGCAACACCGCGCGCGTGCTGATGCAGATCATGAAGGACATCGTGCGGGCCCACGGCGACGAGAAGCGCCAGCTCACCCTGGCCCACGACTTCCGCGCGGCGGCCCAGGGCACGCCGCGCATCGTGCGCCGCCTGCTCAAAAGATACAATCTCCCGGAGATGAGCGAGGAGTGGAACCAGCTGGCCTTCGACGACCATGTCTACGACATGAACACCAAGGGCCGCAAAAGCCCCACGCACCTCATCATGGACGCCTGGATCAAGGGCCTGCGCAGGCTGACCATCATCTACGACAACTGCGTCGACCGCGAGGTCGTGCAGGAGGTCCTTTCCGCGGCCTCCATCGTCGGCATCACCGTGCGCATAGGCGTGGAGTTCAAGGTGCCCTTCCGCGGGCGTTTCGTGAGCTTCCTCTGGGCGCCGCGCGGCTTCGCCTCGGACCAGGACTTCCTGAACTTCCTGCAGTCGCCCAAGATGAACGTGCTGGCGGCCAGGGGGCAGGAGGTGGTCGCCTACAAGCGGGACATCGTGCTGGGCTCCCTGCGCGTCTGGAACGAGGGCCTGCGCGAGGCGCGGGCCGCCGAGCTCGGCATAGACATCGCGCCTGTCCGGGTCGAGGACTTTCTGAACTATGTGGGCCGGGGCCATGTCAGCAGGGAGCGCCTGGCCGAATACGTCTACACGCTGATTCTGCCCGACGTGCAGGCCAGGCTGGACGAGCTCGCGCTGAGAAGGGAGAGCCTGGACGAGGCCGAGACAAGGCAGCGGGATCAGCTGCGCAGACTGTGCGCGGACACCATACAGGACGAGTGGTTCAGCCCCGAGCTGCATCCGGAGCTGCCGCACATCGCCCTGCCCGACGACCTCGGGAAAATGCCCGAGCTTCTGGCCATGAAGCCCATAGAGCTCATGCGCATGCTTCAGGAAGTCAACGCCGGCTACCGCATCACCCTGACCACCGCGGGCCTCACCGTGCAGGACGTGATGGAGCTGCTCTGGGACTGCCGGGGCATGATCTCGCATC
>JAUNSE010000006.1:2120-20547 GCA_030539415.1 Desulfovibrionaceae bacterium | reverse complement strand
TTCTGCGCAGTGCTGGGCAGTGGCCCGCCTACCTCAAGTCCAATGCCAGAGCCTATCTTTCCGGCAATCTCACGGGGCTGATGGGCACAAGCACGGAATTCCCCACACGCACCGGCCATATCATCGGTGTCCGCGATCAGCGCTTCAGAGAGCGCATGCTGCCCTACCTGAATGCCGGCCGGGCCATCGCCCTGGTGGGATCGGCCCATCTGCTCAATCTGCGCGACATGCTTGCCGAGGACGGCTTCACGGTCACTCCCTGCAACCGCGGCTTCCGGACGGGAAAGTTCTGATTCACTCCCGACCGCAGTCCGGCCAGGATTCCACCTCCACCCCTTTTCACCTATGGACAATTTCACCGATTTTACCCGCAGGGCCTCGGTGCCCGAACAGCTCGAGCACTATGTCCGCTCAGTCGGCTCCTGCACGCCCATGCGGCTGGATTCGGCCCTCGGCTGGCGCAGCGGCTCCAGTCTTGTGCTGGTGGTCTTTCCGCCGGATATGGACACTCCTGACGAAGCATACAGGGGCGTTGTGGACGGGGCCGTGGCCAAAGCCCTCGCGCTGGACTGGCTGCAGCGCCTCACTGTCCTCTCGCCTTTCAGGCCTTCCGCCGCCCCTGAAAACGCGCACTGCCGCGAAGACGCCTGCTGGACCGTGGACCTGCCCGTCATTCCGCCCAAAGGCAAGCTTGCCAACATGCTGCGAAGAGCGGCCGGCTGCGTGGACATCACCATTGGCGATGCCTGGACGCAGGAGCACGAGGATCTGGTCGCTCTGGCTTCTGCCAATCTCGCCGGCAGGGAAGGGGAGCGAAGGCTCAGCGAGGAGAGCGGCCTCCTGTTCGGCCGTGTGGGCCGATACGTGAGAAACGGCGAAGGCAGGGCCTGCTGCTATTCGGCCAGGCGCCGCGACACCGGCACCCTGTGCGGTCTTGTGGTGGCGGATCACGCCGCCTACATGACCTCCTTCTATCTTTTCGCCTTTCGCGCCCCGGACGCTCCGCCAGGCACGGCCGACGCCCTGCTTCACGCCCTGCTCGAACACAGCCGTGCCCTCGGACAGCAGCGCTGCAATCTCGGTCTGGGCATCCATCCCGGCATTCACTTCTTCAAGCGCAAATGGGGCGCCAGGCCTTTTCTGCCCTTTGTGGAATGCTCCTGGGACAAGCCGTCCCACTCCCTCTTTTCCCGTCTCTCCGGCCTGTTCGGACGCAGGAGCTGACAAACCGCCGTTCCAGCCGACAGGACGGCTCAAGGGGGCATCTCATGGCCTTTTCAAGCAACAAGGACGACATCCTCGTCCGCGCCGCGGCGGCGATGCCTTCGGGCATCAGCAGGCTCCTCTCCTCCCTGACCGGAGCCAGACGGCCGCTCAGCCACATCCAGGTGGAGGTCACCTCCTTCTGTCCCGGAGCCTGCGTCTACTGTCCCAGAGGCATCCTCGGACGAAGCTGGAAGGCGAAAACCATGTCCGACGCGACTTTCGCCGAGCTGGCGCCGCTCATGCAGAAGGCAGCGCGAGTGCATCTGCAGGGCTGGGGCGAGCCCTACCTGCATCCCCGCCTGCTGGACTATGTTGCCCTGGCCCGGAAGGCCGGCTGCCAGGCCTCCACCACCTCGTGCGGACTGTGCATGACCGAGGAGCTGGCGCGCGGCACTGTCCTGAGCGGGATGGACATCGTCGCCTTTTCACTCGCGGGCACGGACGAGGCCAGCAACGCCGCCAGAAAAAATGTCCCCATGGACAGGGTGGAGCGGGCCGTCGGCATGCTCAACAGGGCCAAAAAGGAACTCGGCCGCGCCACGCCGCGCATTCATCTCTCCTATCTGCTCCTGGCCGACCGAGAGGAGGCCCTGGACGGACTCCCCGGCCTCATGGAAAAATGGGATGTGCCTGTCTGTGTCGTCAGCACGCTGGACATGCCGGTGCTGCCTTCGCACTGGGACTGGGCCTACCGGCCGGAAGAGCGGGCGAAAATCGCCCGGGCCCGCGCCCGTCTCGAACGCATCGCGGCCGCGGCCGCGGCTTCGGGACGCTCCGTGCGCTACTGTCTGCCCGGTGCCGAAACCGGCAACTGCCGCGAAGATGTGGAGCACAGCTGCTATGTGGATGCGGACGGGCGTCTGGCCCCATGCATCTATCTGAACGCTCCCTTCACCGCCGAACAGCTGGCCCCGCATCTGGCAGCGGACAAAGCCGCCGGCAGCGAAGCGGCCATGCGTCTTTCCCGCATGCACCGCGTGGTCGAGGGCAACATCCAGGAAGAGAATCCGGTGCAGATATGGGAAAAAAGCGGATATCATGATTTCCGCGCCGACCTGGCGCACGGAGTCACCCCCGACTGCTGCCTTTCCTGCCCCAAACGCTTTGAGCACATGTACTGAGACGCATCCCTTCCCGCTGCAGACCGCTTGCCGAAAAACTTCGGACAAGGCCGGCGCAATGCCCAAAAAATGGGGAAGGGCCGGCGCATCGCTGTCCGATGCGCCGGCCCCTGCATTTTCCACGGCAGCCTAGGCAGGCCAGCCTTCACTCTTCACGACAGCCCCGCTGCGCAGGACCAGCATGCACTCCACCCCGTCCATGCGGCGGCAGGCCTTCGCCGCCGCGGCCGGAGACATGACGGAAAAGGCCGTGGCCAGAGCGTCTGCCAGAGCGCCGTCTCTTGCCAGCACGCTGGCGGAGACCGCTTCAGGTCTGGACTCGAAGTTCGCGGGAACAACCAGATGGCTTCCGCCGCCTCCCTTCAGAGGCTGCTCGTACACGCCCGATGTGGCCAGCGCCCGGTCGGTGAGCGGCACAACGGTCTCCATGCTCCCGGCATCAAAGGGGGAGCGCACGCCGATGCGCCAGACTCCGCCCCTCTCCGGACAGCCGCGGGCTATGATGTCGCCGCCCGCGTTGACAATATGGTTCGGGCAGCCGAGCCGATCAAGCTCCCGGCTCATCTCCTGGGCTATGCGCCCCTTGGCAATGCCGTCCAGGGTCAGGGCCATGCCTGACTCAAGGCGCACCCCGCTGTCCATGCGGACGCGGCTGTAGTCAACCAGCCCGAACAGCTCGGCCAGTTCGGCTTTCGAAAGCCGGCCGCCCTCCGTCCCGCCGCGCTGCAGTCCCTGCAGGACAGGAAGAATGCTGGGGTCGAAACTGCCTTTGGTGAGTCTGTATATCTCTCCGCTCTGATTCAGCAGATCGCGCAGCTCGCCGGGCATGTCCGCGAGGCTGCCCTGGGCATTGAGAACGCCCAGAGGCGCCGAGCTGTCAAAGCGTGTCAGCACGCCTTCCAGAGCGCGAGCCCGGGCAAAGGCAGCGGCCGCAGCGTCTTCGGCCGCGGACTGAGGCGCTCCGGCGATATCGATGCGGACAATGGTTCCCATGAGCAGGGCGGTCTGCTGATAGCCTCCCCGCGCGGCGAAGGCGGGGGACAGGGGCAGCGCGGCGGTTATTCCCGCAGCGGCGGCGCCGGCGAGAAAGGCGCGGCGGCTGAGGAAAGAGGTCTTCTTTCTTTCGGACATGGCACCCTCCTACGCGGCCTGCCGGTCATTCTGTCCGGTGCTTCCATCTGCTCCGGAAACCGCTTCCAGTCTGCCCGGATTCAGGAGATCGATTTCCCGCAGAATCTTGCGCGGGCAGCCTTCGACGCAGACATGGCCGCAGTCCTCGCCGTACGACAGACAGAGCTGATGGTCGATTCTGATATAGCCGTCCTCCAGACGGACAGCCTTGGCCGGACAGCTGCGCACGCACTTCATGCACTTGATGCAGCCGATCTTGCAGACATCCATGACGGCCTTGCCCTTCACGCGCGAATTGCAGGGAATGCATACGCGGGAGCGCTGGGGAATAAGCTCGAGAATGCCGCGCGGGCAGGCGGACACGCAGTTGCCGCAGCCTGTGCAGCGCCTGACGTCCACGCAGGCCAGGTTGCCTATGACGGACATGGCGCCGAAGGGGCATGCCTGAACGCAGTCGCCGAACCCGAGGCACGAGAACGAGCAGGCATTGCTGCCTCCGCGCAGGGGACTGGCTGCCGCGCAGGACGGGATGCCCTGATATTCGTAGGACTGGGCGACCTGACCGTGATAGACGTCGCAGCGGCGCATGGCAACGAGCGGCTCGGCTTCGGCCACAACCTTGCCGGTCAGCTGTCCCAGGGCCACAATGGCTTCCTTCGGGGCGGCGCAGCACTTGTTGGCCGGAACATCCGGATTCGTGACCACAGCCTTGGCATAGCCCTCGCAGCCGGCAAATCCGCAGCCGCCGCAGTTGGCACCGGGCAGGATTTCGAGCGCGGCCTCGACCTTGGGATTTTCCTTCACGAAAAAGATTCTGGAGGCTACGGCCAGAAGGACGGATGCCGCAAGGCCCAGACCGAACATGGTCAAAATGGAAAATGTCACCATGATTTTGCCTCCCCTACTGGGCCATGCCCTTGAAGGCCATGAAGGCCAGCGACATGATGCCGGCCATGACCAGCGCAATGGGCGTGCCCATCATGCTCTTGGGCAGACGGCAGATATCCAGACGCTCGCGCACGCCGGCCATGAGCATGAGGGCCAGGAAAAAGCCCAGACTGTATCCCAGAGCGTACAGCAGGCCCTCA
The DNA here is from genome assembly GCA_030539415.1 of Desulfovibrionaceae bacterium. Lineage (GTDB taxonomy): Bacteria > Desulfobacterota > Desulfovibrionia > Desulfovibrionales > Desulfovibrionaceae > Desulfovibrio. Next base: position 15,941 of record JAUNSE010000006.1, on the reverse strand, counting down.
ACAAGGCCGTATCCTTCTCTCTGAACGAGAATGGCCACGCCCATGACGGCGCAGTTGGTCGTGATCAGGGGCAGGTAGATGCCCAGGGCCGAGTAGAGCGGAGGCACCATCTTCTTGAGGAACATCTCCACGAACTGCACCAGCGCCGCAATGACCACAATGAAGACAATGGTCTGCAGGTAGCCGAGTCCGGCGGGATTGAGCACAAGATGCTGCATGAGCCAGGTGAAGAGCGTTGCCACAACCGTGACAAAGACCACGGCCGCCCCCATGCCCGCGGCAACCCCCTTTTCGCGGGAGCAGCCGAGATAGGGGCAGTTGCCGAGGAACTGGGCCAGCAGGATATTGTTGACAAAGATAGTGCCGATGAAAATTGTCATGATGTCCACGGCCTACTCCTCCTTTCCGGCAGTATGGCAGGCAGTGCATCCGCTGCAGCCCTGACAGCCGATGCTGATGAATTCCGCACCCTTGCGTCTGTTCTGCCAGCGGGTCAGCCAGTTCATGCCGGCCAGTATGAGTCCCAGGCAGATGAAGGCGCCCGGGGCCTGGACCATAATCTTGAAGGGTTCGAAGCTCTCGCCGAAAACGGACATGCCGAACCAGGTGCCATTGCCCAGAATCTCGCGCAGCGAGCCCAGAAAGGTGAGGGCGATGGTGTAGCCGAGGCCGATGCCCAGGGCATCGGCAATGGAGTCGGCGACATTGTGCTTTGCCGCGAAGGCTTCGGCTCGGCCGAGGATGATGCAGTTCACGACGATGAGTGCGACGAATATGCCCAGCTGTTCGTACAGCTTGTAGGCATATGCCTGCATCAGGAGCTCCAGCGCCACGACCAGAGAGGCCGCGATGACGATGAAGCAGGCTATGCGGACGGTCTTGGGTATGAACCTGCGCAGGGCCGAAACCAGGAAGTTGGACAGGGTCAGCACGAAGATGACGGCCGCTCCCATGCCCAGGCCGTTTTCGGCCGAATTGGTCACGGCCAGCGTCGGACACAGGCCGAGCAGCAGGCGGAAGGGGGGCATTTCCTGCCACAGGCCCTTGGTGAATTCTTTCAGAACTGCCATATCGCTCTCCTAGTTGTCCCACTTCTTGAGAATCTCGGGCTTGAGCTCCCTGTAGACCTCGCTGGCGCTGTTGACGGCCAGCACGACGCCGGTGGAGGAAATTGTGGCGCCGGCAATGGCATCAACCTTGCCGCCCTGGGCGGAAAGGGCGACCGGAGTCTCCATGTTGCGGAACTGCTTGCGGAAGGAGAATTCCTTCACCCGCATGCCGAGGCCGGGAGTTTCCTTGAGTGTGGTCATGCCGATTCCGGCAAGGCTGTCATTCATGATGTTGAAGCCGACAATGACGCCGACCGGACCGCCATAGCCCTTGCCGAAATTTTCAATGGCCACGCCGGTGAGCCTGTTGCCCACCTTGCAGGGAAAGACTGTCACGCTTTCGCCGTTGGCGCGGGTGAAAACATGTCTTTCATGCAGGGGATTGTTCTCCGCGTTGTTGAAGACCATCGCGATGGCAGGTCCCTGGACGTTGACAAGAAGCTGCTCTTCAATGGCGGGTGCGGTCACATTTTTCAGGTAGGACAGGATGAACCCGGAAAACGCGCACAGCAGGGTCAGCACCGCCACAGTTCTAACCATGTTTCCCATGTCACTTCACCCCAAACGGCTTCGGCCGGATCATGTCAAAATACGGTGTGAGCAGGCAGGTGACCAGCACGGCGAACGGAGCGCCGTCGGTGTAGCTGCCGAAAGTCCTGATAAGGAAGATCATGACACCGCAGGTGATGCCGTAGAGCACCATGGCCGTGCCGTGAGTCGGAGCGATATGGGCATCGGTCGCGATGTAGAAGGCGCACAGGATGATGGAGCCGGAGCACAGGTGGAAGGCGACGGAGGCGCTGGCGTCCGAACTCATCTGCATGGCCGCGAAAGGAACGACCACGCCCAGCAGAACGCCCAGGCTTATCTGCCAGCGGATGACACCGCGCACGAGCAGGTAGGCGCCTCCAATCAGCAGGCCGCCGATCTGCCCGGCACCCAGCGCCGAAATCTGGCGTCCGAGCAGCAGGTCCACAATGGAGATTTCGTCGGCCCTGGCCACGCCCAGATATTTGAGAATGGCCAGAGGATCCGCGTAGTCGCTGGTCAGCGCGACCAGGTTGGCATCCATGAGATACGGATAGGAGACAAAGAGAATGGCCCAGCCGACGAGCGGCGTGGACACGGGATTGTCGCCAAGTCCGCCGAAAAGCATCTTGCCGAAGAGCATGCAGCACGCGGCGCCGAGCGCGACCATCCACCAGGGAGCGGCGGCCGGCAGCAGAAAGGCGAACAGCAGGCCGCTGACCACGGCGGTCAGGTCGGTGACCGTCTGGCGGCGCTGCATGACGCGGCAGCACAGGGCCTCGACGGCCACGCAGACGACTACGGACAGCGCCATGACGCGCAGGGCCGGAATACCCCAGTTGATAACGGCCATGATGACCGCCGGCATGAGGGCCGCCAGCTGGTCCAGGCTTCTCTTGCAGACTGTCCTGCCGCAGTGCCAGTACGGCGGGGTGCTCATCGCGAGCAGCAGGGAGGACTGGTTGGAGCTCATTGCTTTGCCTCCTCGGCGGTCTCAGAAGCCTTGCTCTTGGCCGGCCTGATGTCCGAATAATACAGGTCCTGGGGTTTGGGCACGTTGATGCCGAGCTTGGCCTTGGAAAGACGGATGTACTGCAGCACCGGACGGCGGTTGATGCAGACATAGCCGCACAGTCCGCATTCAAGGCAGCAGTCGATGTACTGTTCGAGGCTGCGTTTGTGCAGACCGAATTCCGCATAGCGGCTCAGCAGGTCGGGACGCAGTCTGGCCGGACAGATGGCCACGCAGGAACCGCAGGACACACAGGGGCTGTGACCTTCCATGGGAGGAATACTGCCCTTTTCCACCAGGAAAAGGCCGATGGCGCCCTTGGTGATGCTGCGGTCGAGGCGGTCGATGCTCTCGCCGCGCAGCGGGCCGCCGCGCACTATGGTGTCGCCGGAATTGAGCTGCACGCCGGCAAAGTCGAACAGTTCGCCCACCGTGCTGCCGTCACGGACGATGTAGTTGCCGTTGTGATGCAGACTGCCGATGGTGATGACGGTATCGATGAGGGGACGCCTGGTGACCGCCACCCGGCCCAGGCTCCACACGTTGTGCAGTCCGACGACACCGACGCCCTCCGGGCGCTCCCGGCCGGTCACTGCCCGCACGACAAGGGCATTGATGCTGGCCGGATAGTGCGACGGCACTCCGACAACTTCCACGCCGTGAAACTTGAGCTGCTTCAGCTCCTCGGGAACGGCCAGAATAATCTTTTTCGCCGGCGAAAGGCGCCTGAGCATTTCCATGCCCGCAAGGAAATGCCTCTGATGGGTGAGCAGCATGGGCTCGGCCCAGTTCACGCCCGGATCGGGATTGAGACAGTTGACGACAAGCGTCTCGCACTGCTGTCCGAGCGAGCGGGTGTTGAGTCCCATCCTCTTGAGCACGACGGCCAGATCCTGCCCTCTCTCGGGAGCTTCCATGACATCCGTTTCGGGCTCTTCGGCATAGGCGGCCAGCATGGCCTCATCGGGCTCGACGCGTTTGATGAAGACACTGAGTTCGGTGATGTCGGTTATTTCTCCGTACATGGGAGAAAAGAGGTCTCCCTTGCCGATGGAGGGATGGCTTGCCAGATGCATGTAGGGATGCACCCTGGTCTTTTTGCGTATGTTCGGGTCCATCGTGAAGCCCTCGCGCGTCAGGCGGACGAAGCTCGGCTCCGGCCCGTTGCTGAAGCGCTGGCTCACCTTGTTGACAAGGTGAAAGCGCGGATCCGTCAGCATGGTGAAGAGTTCTTTCATTGCTACACCTGTCACGCTCCGCCTCTTGCGGACGGAGCGCGCCCTGCTTGCGTTTTACTTCATGTGGCACTGGCTGCAGTCGCTGCCGGTCCTGGGTCCCTTGTCCACCTTCTTGTGACAGCCCATGCACGAGACGTGCTGCGCCGTCATGCGGTTGGGAATCAGCTTGTCGAAATCTTCGCTGTGGCACTTGACGCAGGTATTGTCTTCCATATTGACGTGCAGTCTGTCGGCCTGCTCGCGTCCGTCCGGAGGCGTGTCAAAATGACACTTCACGCAGCCGCGCGCCTTGAGATCGAACCAGTCCTGATGGCAGGAGGCGCACTTTGAATGAACGGCATCGGCCAGACTGGGCGGCACACCCTCCTCGAAGGGCGTCTTGGAGGGAGCGGCTCCCTCCTCGTGGCAGTCGGCGCAGTTCGACGGGGTCTCTTCTATGGATGTGTCGCTGTGGTGACAGGTGGTGCACTCCACCTCGAATTCCTCGACATGGACGGCATGACCCCAGTCCTGCTTGCCGGGCACATAGTGATGACAGACAAGACAGGTCTTGTCGCCAAACTTGCGATAGGCCGACTCATGGGTCGCAATAAATTCCTTGTCCACCGTGATGCCGTGACAGACGCTGCAGGCAAGGGGCTTGCTCTTCTCCCTCTCCTCCTCTGTCAGCACCGTCTGGTCATGGTGGCAGTCCATACAGGATGCGGCAAGAGACTCGTGCTGCCTGTGCTCGAAGACAACAGGGCCTCCGGTATTGAGCATGCTCACCCTTTTGGGCACTTCCTCTGCCTGTTCCGGAAGAAGGTAGCCAATGACCGCGACTGCGGCCAGTATTCCTGTCAGGACCACGATGGGGACGAAACGCTTCTCGATCACCGTGCAAACCCCCGTGAAAAAAAGTCCGGGTATCGTGTTCATGACGAAGAAAGATCCGGCAAAATGAAGATACCCTATCTAACAAAAACAGAAACGGCATCTTTTGGCAATGTTTTTGAAATTTTTTTCAAATCAATTGTGAAATAGTGAACAATACAAACAGCAGACAATTATTGATTAACTGATCAATCAAAATAACTGCAGCCAGAAATTGAATGACTGATCAAATAAACATCCTCCACACCGGAAGCAAAAATGCATTCCCTTCAAGACACATGTTATTTTTCGCTTTTTTGAGATCCTGCACAAAGGAACCGCCTTTTGCCAGGCCGCATTCTGCTGGCCTGAAAAGAAGGGAGCATGACCGCACGGGACAGCGGCCCCCATATCTTTTCCCCGGCACCATGCGGCGCCCCTTTCGACCGGGCAGACCGCACTGCGCCGCTTTAACCTCATAACATATTAATATTACTGATATAAAATCTGATGCTATGTTCCTGACAGAAATACTGCGCTTGTTAAAATAAAAACAGGTCCACCAGAAAGAGGAAAAATACCGCTCCAACAGCTCGAAAATATTGCCACGAACTGGAAAAAACAGAAAAAACAGTTGATTTTACACAAGGATAAAACAATAGTGATTTGCTTGATTGTATTTGTTTCTCCTTCTTTCGTCCCCTCTGCCCGGCAGGGGTCCGCCCTCACGGCAATGACGCGCGGGACAGGACATTTGTCACAAAATAGTCTTCCTTTTTGCTATTGATTGTCAGTATTGCTTGCCAAGGCAAGCGGGTAAAAGGTATAGTCGGTGTTCCATAAATTTGCTGTCTTTTCAGCCCCTTTTTGCCGGATTCCGAGTTTTTTTCAGACGCTGTTTCCGGCAGGGCCAGAACGCACGGCATCCAGCCCATCCCCATTCCGTCCCGCAAGGTGCCACCATGCCGCAGAAGAAAAAATCGAATGCCTGTCTGTACGCCATCATCGCCCTGCTCTTTCTGGGCGGTGTTGGCTTTCTCATTTATCAGGGACTCAGCGAAAACAGCACATACTTTCTGGATGTGACCGAAGCCAAGGCTCAGGATCAGTCCAAACTGACAAACATACGCCTGTTCGGCACTGTCGCGTCCGAGGGCATTGTCCGGCCCGAGCAGGGGCTCGGAGTGAGCTTCACTCTCGAGGACCAGTTCGACAAGAGCGAGACCCTGCCTGTGAGGTACACCGGCGTGGTGCCCGATACCTTCAAGGAAGGCGCCGAAGTCATTGTCGAAGGCGGTTTTGCCGGCAACGGCCAGTTCCAGGCCAAGGTGCTCATGACCAAGTGCCCGTCCAAGTATCAGAAGGAAAACCGCAGCTGATCCGGCCGCGTTCCCCCTGTTTTCACAGCCTCAGCATACCAGGTTGCCCATGTACCATTTCGCCTATTTTTTGCTCCTTCTGGCGCAGATAGCCAGCATCGGCGGCGCCGGCTACGCTCTTGCGCAAGCCTGGAGCGGCAGGACCGACGGCCTTCGCGTGGTGGAGAAAATCCATTTCCCTGTCACGGGAGCCTTTGCCCTGTCCTCCTCCATTCTGCTCTATGCCCTGTCCAGCCGGGACTACAGTCTCAATTACGTGGCCGGCTATACGGACAACGCACTTGACTTCTTCTACTGTCTGGCGGCCTTCTGGGCGGGACAGCCGGGCTCGATGCTGTTCTGGGCCCTGTCCGTGGCAATCATGGGCTCCATTTTCGCCCTGACAAGGGGCTATGGAGAGACACCTGAGCGAAGCAGGCTGTGGTTCTGGATCTTCTTCTTCGGGATCACCGGTTTTTTTGCCACACTGCTCGTCCTGTGGAGCAATCCCTTCCTCATGACTGAACCGGCTCCCGCGGACGGCAGCGGACTCAATCCCCTGCTGCAGAATCCCGGCATGATCTTTCACCCGCCGCTGCTCTTCCTGGGCTACGGCGGCTTCACGGTTCCCTCGTGCATGGCACTCGCGCAGGCCGTCTGCGGCCGCGAGGGGGCCAGACCGTGGTACCAGAGCACAAGAGGGCTGCTTGTCACGGCCTGGTGCTTCCTCACAGCCGGCATACTTCTGGGCGCCTGGTGGGCCTACATGGAACTCGGCTGGGGCGGCTACTGGGCCTGGGACCCCGTTGAAAACGCCTCCCTCATTCCCTGGCTCATAGGCACGGCAGCGCTGCACACACTCATTCTCGAGCGCGGACGCGGCAAGCTCACAAGAGTCAACACCCTGCTCATCAGCCTGACCACCATCTCCGGCTTTTTCGCCACCTACCTCGTGCGCAGCGGAGTGGTGAACTCCGTGCACGCCTACGGTCAGGGACCGGTTGGCGCTCCTCTGCTCTGCTTCATCGCCTTCCTGTGCGCCGCCACCCTGCTGATTGTCTGCTGCTCGGAAAAGGGCAGGGGAGAACTCGAGAATCCCTTCTCCCGCGAAGGCGCTCTGTGCCTCACCTCGCTCATCTTCCTGGTGCTCGGCTTCATCATTCTCACCGCAACCATGTGGCCCGTGTTCAGCCGCCTGTGGAGCAGCGCTCCCATGGGGCTTGACGCCAGGTTCTACAATTCCGTCTGCCTGCCCCTCGGCACACTGATACTGCTTCTGCTCGTGGTCTGCCCGGCGCTTTCCTGGAAGTTCGGCGTGCAGAACAGAACCTGGCTTGCGCTGTCCCTTGCCGGAGGCGCGGCTGTCGCGGTGCTGGCCTGGCTCGGCTCCTATCAGCGCATTCATCCTCTGATCTCCCAGTTCGCCGCCGGAGCCATCGCCGCGGGCTGCCTCGCGGCCCTTGTCCCGGGTCTGGCGGCAGGAAGGACAGGCTTTCGGGCCGGCAGCATCGGCGCGCATCTCGGTGTTGCCCTCTGCGCCATAGGCATAGCCTTCTCCGGCCCCTACAACCAGAAGAACGATCTGGTTCTGGCCGAAGGCAGCAGAGCAAAGATAGATGCCTACGAACTGACGCTGAAATCCATCGAGACCGGCCGGGCCGTTGATTATGAATATCTCCGGGCCGTGCTTGAGGTGCGCGATGCCGACGGCACTCTTCTCGCGACCCTGAAGCCGGAGAAGCGCGCCTACGACAAATTCCAGGGCATGCTCTTTTCCGAGGTCGATGTGGCCGCCAGCTTCGGCAAGGAAGTTTATGCCTCCGTTTCCGGCCTGGACGGAAAGAGCAATATGGTCGTGCAGGTCAACATCGAACCCATGGTCAGCTGGATCTGGCTTGGCGGCGTGGTGCTCTCCCTCCTGCCCCTGCTCAACCTCAGGCGGCGCAGAAACGGCGCGGCCACGGCAGATGCAAGCGGGGAGGGCGCGGACGGCAGCGCGGCAAAGGCTGCCTGACGAACGGCCCGAACTGCATGACGGACCGCTGCCAGAACACGCCGGCAGCGGCCGTTTTCCCTCTTTTTTGACGGCCGCGCCCCCAGGAGCGTATTATCCGCACCATGATTGAGCTCAAACATGTCACCAAGAGCTACGGCTCCATGCTTCTGTTCAAGGACGTCACCGCCTCCTTCGGGGACGGCTGCGTGCACCTTGTCACGGGCAGGAACGGCAGCGGCAAATCAACGCTTCTCCGCCTCATTGGCGGCCTTGTCCAGCCCGACTCCGGAGAGGTTGCCTTCAGCGACGTCAATGCGCAGATCGGCTATCTGGGGCATGTCACCTTCCTCTACCCCGGCCTGACGGCAGAGGAGAATCTCTCGTTCTGGCAGCGTTCCAGCGGCCGAAGCGCCGTTGAGCGTGATATTCTATCCATGCTGGATCATGTGGGACTCCTGCCGTTCGCCCACACGCGCGCGGCCGTCTTCTCCCGCGGCATGGCGCAGCGTCTGAGCCTCGCGAGAATACTTCTGCTCAAGCCTGAAATTCTCCTTCTTGACGAGCCCGAGACAGGACTCGACACCGCTTCGCGCGCTCTTCTTGAAGGCGAGGTGCATGCCGCCCGCGACCGCGGCGCCTGCGTGCTCTGGGTCAGCCATCAGGCGGCTGAACGCGGCCACGCCGATGCCGTCTACGAACTCTCCGGCCGGCGTCTTCACTGTATCCTGCCGGACTCCGCCACCGCGGAGACAGAGTCCGGGGAACAGGGGGAGCAGGTCCCCGGGGAGGCAGCATGCTGAAACTTGCTCTGGCCGTCTTTCGCAAGGATCTCAGGCTGGCCCTGCGCGGTGCCGGACTTGTCCAGTCCATGCTCCTGGGCCTTCTGCTGGTCTTCCTCTTCTCCCTTTCGCAGAAAACAGGAGAAACCGTTCCCGGCCAGACAGCCGCGGCCATTTTCTGGCTTTCCTCGGCCTTCAGCCAGACTCTTGTCTTCAACATGCTCTTTTCGTTCGAGGAAGCCAACGGCGCCCGGACAGGCCTGCTGCTTTCGCCCTGCCCGGTTACCGGAATTTTCCTCGGCAAGGCCATGGCCGGTCTTGTGCTGATTCTGGCTGCCCAGCTGCTCTTCTTCCCGGCCGTCATCGTTTTTCTTGGACAGTCGCCGGTCGGTGACGCCGCCGGCGGAGCCGTCATGCTTGTTCTGGGAGATCTCGGTCTGGTTGCGCTGGGCTCCCTGCTTGGCGCGCTTTCCCAGGGGCAGACCGCCCGGGAATCACTGCTGAGTCTGCTTGTCTTCCCGCTGCTGGCTCCCCTTCTGCTCGCCGCCATCCGCGTCTTTGCCGCCCTGTTCGGCGATGCCGGCGAGAACAGCCTGTCCTGGCTCCAGTTCGCCGCAGCCTTTGACGCCATCTTCTGGGCCCTCTCCCTGCTTCTCTTCCGCTTCGTTTACACCGGAGACGACTGATGACACTTTCCCTTCTCCTGGTTCTGACCGGCTCACTGGGCCTTGCCTGCGGCTGGTGGCTGATTTTCATGTACGCTCCGGTTGAAGCCGTCATGGGCCCCATACAGAAAATCTTCTACATCCATCTGCCGCTCTCCTGGTGGGCGCTCATCAGTTTCTTCGCGGTCTTTGCGGCATCTGTCGCCTTTCTGGTGAAGCGCGACTCGAAATGGGACAGGCTGGCCCAGGCCGCGGCCGAAGTCGGCGTGCTGCTCACCACTCTGTGTCTTGTGACCGGCATTCTCTGGGGACGGAAATCCTGGGGAGTCTGGTGGACATGGGATCCGAGGCTTTCCACCGCTCTGGTCATGTGGTTTGTCTACATGGCCTACCTGCTCCTGAACGGACTGGCCATGTCGCCGCACAGGCGCATGATGGTGCGCGCCGTTGTGGGCATAGCCGCCTTTGCCGATGTGCCCCTGGTCTTCCTCTCGGCACGCATGTGGCGCTCCATACACCCTGCCGTCTTCGCCAGCGAAGGCGGCGGCCTCGAACCCGAGATGAAAGTCACGGCCATCTTCTGCGTGGCCGTCACCGGCCTTCTGTGGCTGGGGCTTGTTCTTCTGCGCAGACAGCAGCTGGCCGATCAGGCCAGACTGGACGATCTGCTGTATGCCGCGCGCGAGCGCGAAACCGAAGAAAGCGAGCCGGCATTCAGGAAATAGGCGCGGCCCCGGCCCAGCTGCCGGTCCAGTTCCGCAGTTTTTCGCTCAAACAGCCCCGGACAGCGCAATCCGCTCGATCGTCCGGGATGCCAAGGAGACAAAGTCATGACCGAACCATGGGTCCTGTACGCCGGCATTGCCGTATGGATTGGAATCGGCGCATACGCCGCTTTCCTGGCCGCGAACCAGCGGCGTCTGAGCCGCAGAATCTTCCAGCTCGAACTTCTCGTCAGAGATGATTCGAAGTAATCAGCCCTGGAAGCATCTGTTTCGGGATAACTAAGCAAGCATGAACACAACAGCACAGAAAATTCTCATTGTCATCGTGGCTCTGGGCCTTGCCCTGATGCTCGGCACCACTGTCTACCAGCGCCTTGCCGATCCATCCCTCGTCACCCAGGGAAGGACGGCCCCCGCCGGGCAGGCTTCCGGCGTGATGCCTTCCGACATGCCGCCGGGCATGGACGGCGACAGCGAAATCGGCCGGCTGATGCGCATGGCCGGCGAGGCGCCCAACAATCCGGACACGCTCTGCGAACTCGGCGTTGCCCTCATATCTCAGGGCAAGTACCGGGAGGCGGGCACCTTCCTGGAACGGGCTCGGACAATGGACGTGAACAATGCCGACATTCCCTACTATCTCGGCTACATAGCGCATCAGCTCAAGGAGCATGAAAAGGCCGTGGCTCTCATGGAGGAATCTCTGGCCATCAAGGACAGGGCAGATGTGCACTTCAGCACGGCCACAATCCTGCGCTACTTCCTGCATGATGACGACCGGGCCCTGGCGCATATCCGGCAGGGCGTGGCCGCCCCGGACTGCACCGAGGAGCAGCGGGCCCTGTATACCGGAGAGCTAGCAAAGGCCGGCAGCAAGCAGTAAGTCCGGTCGGACCGGCTCTTCTCCAATCTGCCGCACAGAGTCAAATGCAAGACAGACAGTCGTCTGTCTTGCATCTTTGATTTTGAAACTGTAGTAAGTTGCTCTTGGGCGGTGCCGGCACAGGAATTTCCCCCACCGAAACCTCCCGAAAACCTTTCTTCAGTATCGTCTTTCCCATCAGAACACTCCAAAGGTACCCTATGGCACAGCAACAAGGCAGACCCGCCGGCCAGCAGGCCGCCCCGGTGCCCCAATCACGCACCATCACGATATATCCTGTGATTTTCGTGCTTGTCCTTGTCCTTACCTTTGTCTGCGGCCTGCTGGCCGGCTCCATGATCTCCGGCACGAATCTGGCGAAGCAGAGTGCGCCGGTGCAGGCCGCCGCCCCGCAGGCACAGGCTCCCCAGCAGACTCAGGCCGCTCAGCAGCCTTCGGTTCCGCCAGAAATGCAGCGCCGCATCCGCGACCTTGAGGCGGCGGTTCTCAAGGAACCCAAAAAACGAGCAGCCCTGGTGGACCTTGGCAACGCCTACTTTGACACCGGACAGTACAGCAGCTCCATCCAGGCCTACGAAGCCGCTCTTGCCATCAATGCCAATGATGCCAGCGTGCTCACCGACTGCGGCGTCATGTACCGGGCCGTGGGCGACTACGACAAGGCCATCGCAAAATTCGTGCAGGCCCAGCAGGTGGAGCCGGGACACGCCATTGCCATGTTCAATCAGGGTGTGGTGCTCAACTACGATCTCCATCAGCATGAGGAGGGGCTGAAGGTCTGGCGCGAGCTTGTGCGTCTGCACCCCAATGCCTCCGCGCCTGACGGCCGTCCCGTGCAGGACCTCATCAGGCAGGTCGAAGCCGAATAACCAACCAAGTGGTCCTCCGGAGACCATCCCCGCGCTCCGGGTCTGCCGGGGCGCGGCCAGGGACAAAATACTCATGAGAAAAGCCAATGCCAGACGCTTTCTTTCCAGCCTTCTTTTCGGCCTGCTCTCGCTCCTTGCGGTCTGCCTGAGCAGTGCCGTTCCTGTCTCGGCGGCGCCCGACGGCGGGCCGATGCTGATGCCGCAGCTCCAGCCGGACAGGGACAGAATGCTCAGACAGCTTGTTCCCTCCCGCCAGGGAACCCTCCCTCCGCTTGTCACCCAGGACAGCCTCCGGCTTGCCCCCTATCTGGAATACTGTCTGGACAGGGCTGATTTTGCCGATATCACGGAAATTTCCTCTCCGCAGTATCAGGATCGCTTTCAGATTTTCAGCCCCGACCGCCTTCCTCCCGCGGAAAACGGCACCTTCTGGCTGCGCTTCGTGCTGCCCGCCTCGCAGACGGGCGCCCAGCCGGACCGCCTGCTGCTGGACCTCGGTCCTTCCATCCCCGGCTCGCCCGTGCTCTATTCGCCCTATATAACTGCGGACGGCAGTGTGGACTGGCGTGAATCGCGCCCGGTCAGCGGACGTCTTCTTCTCCCCGAAGCCGCCGTCGGCGTCCCGCTTGTCTGCCTGCTGCGCATGGACGGCATTCCCGGCTTCTGGTTCTCCCCCACGGTGCACCGTGCGGACACCATCCCCGCCGCGGACATCGACTGGCGCCTGATAGCCTTCGCGGCCATGGCCACGGTTTTTGCCATGTGCCTCATCAAGGGGCTTGTCGAACCCGGCCAGTGGCGCCTGTGGGCCCTCCTTTATCTCGCTGCAGCCATGGCCCAGGTCTGGGGCGGCCCGCTTCCCCTCCAGGCGGGCTACACGCCGAGAAATCTGGCGGCAATGACCTGCGCCGGCCTGGCCCTCATGCTGTGGCCGCATGTGGGACGGCATCTGCTGCAGAGCCGCCGGATCTCACGGGCGCTGGACGCTTCGCTTGTCCTGCTCTGCCTTCCGGGCGCGGCGGCTGCGCTGCTGCCGCTGGTGCCTCAGTTCAGCTGGCTCGGCCGCTATACCGAACTGTGGCCCCTGGCCATGGTCATCTTTCTTCCCAGCGCTCTCTGGGCCTGCCTGCGCGGCGCACCGAACAGCGTCAAATTCCTTCTGGGCACGCTTGTTCCCCCTCTGGGCGTTGCCGCCGGCATCCTCGGCCTGCGTTCCGGCTTCCCCCCGGAGCTGCTGGCCGCGCTTCCCGTCTTCGGCCTGGCCCTTGGCTCCCTGCTCACACTCTCGCTTGTGCGCAGCTCCGCACGCGCCGATGACCTTGACCCGCACGGCGTGCCTGAAATGGCAAACATGGTGGGACTGGTTCCCGCCCCCGACAAAGGCGGCATGAACCTCAATCTGAGCTCCGATCAGGAACAGCCCGTCGAACTCGGCGAACCTCTGGCCAGCGGCAGGGATGAGGCTGAAAAAAGCCTCTACGGCGCCTATCTTGCCCCCCTGCGCAAATTCGAAAAAGATCTGGCGGCCGCAGACGGGCCGGCCCTGCCGGACTCCTGCCGCACCACTCTCGACACGCTTCTCGACTCGGCCAGGTCGCTTGTCAGGACTCTCACCGAGCTGGAGGAGCAGAACGAGCTGGACAAGCGCAACGCCGCCCGCATGAATGTTGTCATTGTCAGCCAGGACCCCGCGTTCTGCGCTGTGCTGACCCATGTCCTGCGCCGGGAGGACTGCCATATCCGCCAGACCGACTCTCTGGCCGGAGCGCTTGAACTCGGTCGCAGGATGCCGGCAAGACTCTATATC
>JAUNSE010000006.1:0-2110 GCA_030539415.1 Desulfovibrionaceae bacterium | reverse complement strand
CCCGGGACGCGATTGCCGCCCTGCGTCCTCTCGCGCCGGCGGCAGGAGGAAGCCCGGTCTTTCTGGCCTACACGGCGGACGACTCCACCTGGCGCGCCCTGGCCAGAGCCGGTTTCACCCACGCTCTGGTCCTGCCCATCGACGACAGCGCTCTGCTCAACACTTTGAAGGAACTGCGGGAGGAAGAGGAGCAGAAGCCGCATGGTCAGGAGTCTCCCGCTCCCCGGCAGACGGTTCAGATTCCGGATCTTTTCGGCACGGGCCCCATGGCCGAAGTCTCCAGGCCACCGCACATGTCGCAGCAGGTCATCAACCAGCGCCTGGCCGCAGCCCAGAAAAAGGCCGCCGCCAGAGCTCCCGAAGCGCCTGCGCAGGCGGCAGCACCTCACTCGCAACCCGCGCCCGCGGCGCCGGTTGTGAATCTTGAGAACCCCATTTCGCCGCAGCCGCAGCCGGCATCTGTCCAGAGGGAGGATCTGCTCGGCTCCCCCCTCTCCATGAACGGCCAGAGCGCCCGGACAGACCTGCTCCCCGATGCGCTGCGCCAGGAGCTCAGCATCGGCCTGAGCCAGGCCGGGAGAGCGCTGAGCAGCGGCGACATGCCGGCCCTGAAGATTCAGGCGGAGCAGCTTGTCGTGAAAACCCGGGACTATCCAGTACTGGGCAGACTGGCCGGACTGGTGGCCAGAGCAGCGGAATCGGGTGACAGACAGGCCGCACGCGAAATGATGGTCGAGCTGGCAGAAGCCGTTGAGCGGCGCTCTCGCAAGCACGGCATCTGAGCCTCTCCGGCATAAAGACAATCCGAGAACATCAATGCCGGTCCCGCTTGCGCAGGACCGGCATTTTTCTGATCTGGAGGACAGCATGCTGCTTCTCGTCCAACTGGGGCTGCTCTTCTTTCATCTGCTCTCCTGGGCAGCGCTTGTGCATGTCCTGCTGACCAAACGTGATCCGAGGTCGGCGCTCGGCTGGGCCGCGGTGCTTCTGCTGGTGCCGGCCCTGGGTCTCTTCCTGTACCTGATTTTCGGCATCAGCCGCACCCAGAGCAGGGCGGCTGCCATCATGCGCCAGCATGCGGCCCTGCTTCCGGTCTACGCCCGTCCGGCGAGACCGGAGACTCCGGAGCACGATATCCCCCCGTGGGCCGAACGCATGGAGCGTCTCGGGCATTCCCTGACGCGGCAGCAGCTGTGCGGCGGCAATACGGTGGAGCCGCTGTATAATGGCAACATGGCGTATCCCCGCATGCTGGAAGCCATAGGAAGGGCGCGTCATCACGTGCTTCTGACCACCTATATCTTCAACAGCGGCGAGGTCAGCGACAAGTTCTGCGCAGCCCTTGCCGATGCCGCCCGCAGAGGCTGCCATGTGCGCGTGCTCGTCGACGGAGTGGGGCGCCTCTACTCTCTGCGTTCGCCTTTGAAGAAACTCGCCGCCAACGGCATCATGGTAGCGCTCTTCCTGCCTCCGAGCCTGTTTCCCCCGAATCTCATGCTCAACCTGCGCAATCACCGCAAAATCCTGGTCTGCGATGACATGGCCTTCACTGGCGGCATGAACATAGCCGACTATCATGTTGTCGGGAGAGGGCGGCGCCATGAAGTGCAGGACGTGCATTTTCAGCTGACAGGCCCCATAGTCGCGGCAATGTACCGCTCCTTTTATCTGGACTGGGGATTCGCGACCAGACAGTACGAGAAGGCGCTGCCCAAATGCCAGCTGGGAGGCGGCGGCAGCGCATTCTGCCGCGTGGTGCTGGACGGCCCCGGCTCGGGCGCCGACCCGCTGAACGATCTGATCGCCGGCAGCATAGGCAGCGCGATTTCCTCTGTCTGGATCATGACGCCCTATTTTCTGCCGACCAGAGAAATCATGGCCGCCCTTCGCTCGGCGGCGCAGAAAGGTCTTGATGTGCGGGTCATCCTGCCTGCGGAAAACAATCTGCCCTATGTGCACTGGGCCGCGCAGCGCGTCCTGCCGCCGCTTCTGGAAGTGGGCGTGCGCATTTTCTATCAAAAGCCGCCTTTCGCACACACAAAGCTTTTGTGTATAGACGATTACTATTGTCACATAGGATCGGCCAATTACGACTCAAGAAGTCTGAGAT
>JAUNSE010000316.1 GCA_030539415.1 Desulfovibrionaceae bacterium | reverse complement strand
CTTCGCCTACGTTAGCAATTTCGAGGAGATAGCGTATTGCAATCCCGGTAAAGAATTTTTTCTGTATCTTTGTTCCTTTTACTTTGATATCCATCTCAACAGCAAATAAAGATGTTGCCATGACTTTTCGTGCTTCAGATTGGTCACAGACGAAAATCAGCGTGTCCTCATCTCTTCTTATGGAAGTGCATGTTTGTGTTTTTCCATTTGAGTATTTAATTATTGTTTTATAGTCTTCTTTTTTGAAAACTTTCCTGTCCATTTCAAGAGCCATTAAATACATGCCTTTGGCAGTTGTAAAGACAAGTACAGTATTGTCATTTGAATTTATTTGTCTGACTTCAACAGTTATTACAGGCATCTGCTGTTTGTAGTCGTATGAACGTATGACAGTAACATTCTTAAATTTTTCGACAAGCGGTCTATCCTCGAAATAGGTTGCGTATGTGTCGGCCCGACTTACGCCAGGAAAAAACAGAAGAGCAGACAAAAACAGCGGAACAATATACTTGACCATCACCCCTCCCTGATGTCTTCGTACCGGGACTGACAGCCTTTCTGCTGTCATCACGGCGGAAAATCCGATCGATACATTGTCTGTTCCGAGCAGTCAGCCCCTCCGGCTGACGCTGCGTTCGTGTTCTGTGAGACAGTGCGGACATGGTGGCATATGCCGATGATTTCAGGAATCGACAGTATGCAGATTATGTTGACCGCATAAAGGCGTCAAGCCGGCCAGACGCGGCCATTTGCACGCGGCAGGGCCGTTCTGCCCCCTCCTGGAGGCCCGTGCCGGGAGATGGGGCGCTGCCGCTGCTTCACGGACTGTAGAGGCCCTGAAGGGGCAGACGGGGCCGCAGGCATCGGCCGGAGTGCGAACACCAGCCTCGGTGCGTCCAGAGGGCTCGTCAGTCCCCTCATGGAGGCCCGTGCCGGAAGTTTGGGAGCTGACCCTGCCTCGCGGGCTGTGAAGAGGCTCTGGAGGAGGGGACGGTGCCGCTGCGTCGGCCTCGGCCTCTGCACGAGCGCCAGCCTCCGTGCTCTCGCAGGCCTGTCAGCCCTCTCATGCAAGCCCTGCCGGCTCCTACGAAGGCCCGCATAACTGAACGAACCTTTGCAGGTCACCCGCAGAAGTTCGTTAAGTTATCCCGTCCTCTGTCCACCGGTCCGGGTCGGGGAACCATCTCCATGCGGGGACCGGGGCTCACGCTGCCATGAGCAGATCCGGTGTGTCGAGCCAGAGGCAGAGCAGGGAGGCCGGCAGGCGCAGCATGCCCGCTTGGGCCGCATCCGTGAGACCGGCTGTCTCCAGCGGGCCGATGCCGACAGGGCTTGCGGTCACCAGCACGCCGTACGGCAGATGCTGCTCCTCCATGAACATGGCCAGAGCTGCGGCGCCCTGCGCCTCTGTCTGCCCGTCGAGGCCGAAGGCGAAGGGGATGCTGTGCGCGCCGGCCGTGACGGCAAAGCCCGCCGGCCGTCCTGCCGCGTCCCGCCAGAAGGCAAGGCGCTTCCAGCAGTCAGCGGGAGCGCCCTGCAGATGCCCCAGAACGGCCGTCCCGACGGCCCCGGCATACTCGCCGGGATTGTCCAGAAAGGCCGCGCCTCTGCCCAGCTGGGCCGGCACCAGGGACGGATCGGCCATGTGCAGCATGTCCGCCTGCCTCGGGCCCCCGCCGAAAGGACGGTATGGCAGGCGCGTGACAAGGTGCGCGCTCTCAAGAAAGCCCAGCCATCGCCCCGCGCTGCGGCGGCTCATGGAAAGGCCCTCGTGCAGGGCCGCATTGTCCGGGAGGGGAGCCATAGCCTGGCACAGGCGCAGAAAGAGCTCCTCGGGACCGTAGGGGCTGCGCACATTGCGGTGCACGGACATGTCCGTGCGGAGCATTCTGTCGCAGACCCTTTCACGGACGAACTTCTGGGCCTCTTCGACCGTCTCCGCCAGGGCGGCCCCGGGAAAGCCTCCGCGGGCAAGATGGTCGTTGAAGGGCGCGGCAAGAGCCTCGGCCGCGCGAGCCAGGGCCGCAAGGCGCCTGCGCGGCCAGGAGAAGAGCTCCGCAAGGCGGGCCGGGCGGGGCACGGCCGGAACCTCCACCCCGCGCAGCGCCAGAGACTCCCCGAAGGAGAGGGGGCCGACAGCCAGCTCGCGCACGCGGCCGCAGCAGGACTCCTGCTGCTCGCCCGGGGCTGTGCCGAAGGAGCAGGCGCAGATGGGGCGGCGCTCGGGATGCAGGTCGATGCCGACCTTGAGGTCGATGCTCCAGTCCGGGAGAAGCTGCATCTCGTCTATGAGCACATACTGCCTGCCCGGGGCCTGCACATGAAATTCTCGCCAGGTGCGGAGGCAGGTCTCGAGGCCCGCGCTGCGCAGGAGGGGATGCTCCATGGGCAGATAGACGATGTTTAGCGCGGGCACTCCCTCGTCGATCAGGCAGTGCGCCAGCTGCCGCAGCAGGGTGGTCTTGCCGCTGCCGCGGATGCCGGTCAGCAGCACGCCCCTGCGGGAGAGGGGATCGAGCGCCGCGGTGCGCAGCTCCTGAAAGACGTTTCTGTGAAAGGCGGGAAGGGCGGCATCGCGCCTGCCCTCCCACCAGGGATTGAAGCCGGCGAGAACTGCCGGCAGGGCACAGAAGATATCCATGCAGACCTCCTCCAGGCACTCTGGCAGATCCCTCGGTTGTGGTCAAGAAACTTTGAGCAGAAAATAAAAGACGGCAAAGTGCACAGGGTTCAGCCGGGCTGATGCCGGCATGGAGCCTGCGCGGAGCGGGATTTCCGGCTCCGGGCTTGGCAGGGCCGGGAGGCCCCCGGGAAGGGAGTCAGGCCCTCATGAAGGCCCATTCCGGGAGACGGAGTGCGGTCTCTGCCTCGCGGGCTCTGAAGAGGCTCTTGATGTGCAGACGGTGCCGCAGGCATCGGCCGGAGCGCGAGCGCCAGTCTCGGTGCTCCCCGGGAGCCCGTCAGGCCCTCATGGAGGCCCGTGCCGGGAGCTGGAGTGCGAGCCCTGCCTCACGGCCTGTGAAGAGGCTCTGGAGGGGGACGGTGCCGCTGCCCCGGCCCGGAGCGCGAGCGCCAGCCTCCGTGCTCCCGGAGAGCCCGTCAGGGCCTACATGAAGGCCCATGCCGGGAGCTGGCGTGCTGTCCCTGCCTCACGGCCTGTGAAGAGGCTCTTGAGGCGGACGGTGCCGCTGCCCCGGCCCCTGCGCGAGCGCCAGCCTCCGTGCCCCGTGAGGCCCGTCAGCCCCCTCATGGAGGCCCGTGCCGGGAGCTGGCGTGCTGTCCCTGCCTCACGGCCTGTGAAGAGGCTCTTGAGG
>JAUNSE010000315.1 GCA_030539415.1 Desulfovibrionaceae bacterium | reverse complement strand
ACTTCGGGCGGCTTCACACCCACCTCCGAAATCGAGATGCTGGCCGCCGACCCGGCAAGCGCCCCCGACGCCCTGGAAGGCGCCGTCTTCTCGGCGCAGTGGGCTGATGCGGCCGCCCTTCTCGAGCCGAAGCGGGCCCTCGAGCTTCTTGTCAATGATTTTCCCGGCATAGGCGCGCTTTCCCCTGAGAATGCCATCGATTCCGGCACCCTCTACCGCGGCGCCTGGCGCTGTGACTTCGGCGCCGACGTGCCGGCCGCGCGCATCGTCTCCATCTCCTCTTCCGGCGGCGCGGCCGAGCTTGTCCTCTCGGACGGCCAGTCTTCAGTGGACGTTGCCGGGGCGTACGGCACCCTGACCCTGCAGGCCGACGGCTCGTACGCCTACCGGGCCGATCCCAACAGCGAGGGCACGGACGTCTTCACCCTGGCCATCTCCGACGCGGACGGAGACACGTCGAGCGCGGAGCTCGTGCTGTCCGTGCGGGACTCCACGCAGACCTTCGACACCCTGACCTACGACACGGCCGAAACGGGCCTGCTGGCCGCGGCGAACGCGCTTTCCGTGCCCGACGGCGTCGTGCTGACCGAAGAGGCGGTGGCTGCCGTCAACGCGGGCCAGGACTACGGCTATTTCACCTATGACGCCGAGGCCGGGACCCTCGCCTTCACCCAGACCGCCGTCTGGAGTTTCGGCGACGAGGAAAGCCACACCTTTGCCGCCGTGGACTTCGCCGTGCTGGATGCCAACGGCAACCGCACCGTGCTCACGGCCGAAGTGACCATAACCGACGGCGAGCCGGACATCGGCCTCGAGGGCGAGCCCGCGGCCTCCATCGCCTCCGGCGCGGAATGCCGCGGCGCCTGGTGGGCCGACTTCGGCACCGACGCGCCGGCTCTGGAGCAGGTGACCGTCACCTGCGGCGATGCGGCCGGGGTTCTGACCCTGGGCGGCGAAGGCTCCCTCAGCATAGCCGGCCAGTTCGGCACCCTCACCGTGTCCGCGGACGGCACCTGGGCCTATCGGGCCGATCCCAATGCCGAGGGCACCGACGTCTTCACCTTCACCGTGCTGGACGCGGACGGGGATGCCGCCGCGTCGGCGCTGACCCTTGCCGTGCACGACTCGACGCAGACCTTCGAGCCTCTTGCCTGCGCCGCCTCGGACGCGGAGCTTGGCGCCGCTGCCAGCATTGACCTGCCGGACGGCGTCACCCTGAGCGGGGAGGCGGTGGCGGCCGTCAACGCGGACCTCGAATGCGGCTCCTTCGCGTACGACGCCGAGGCCGGAACGCTGACCTTCACCCAGACCGCGGCCCTGAGCCATGCGGCCGGGGCGGACAGCGCAGTCCTGTCCCTCGTCTTTGCCGCGGCCGATGCGAACGGCAACAGCACGACCCTTGCCGTGGAGCTCGCCATTGCCGACGATGCCCCGACCCTCGTCCTCTCCGGGGGCGCGGAAGCGGGCGGGGAGAGCGCCTCCTATGCCGGCCCGGCGTCTGCCGACCTCACGGCCCTGGGCAGCGGGCTCGCCGCCATGCAGAGCGTGCGCGCGCAGACCCTGACGGACGCTCAGGGCGGCTCCGCGGGCCTCACAGTCTCCGCGGCCGTGGTCGTCTATACGGGAGAGACGGATGCCTGGGGCAACGCGGCGTACACCCTTGCCGACACGGAAACAGCCTACCTCAACTACCGCGCCGGGCAGGCCGCCGACGGCCTCTCGGTCTCGTACTACGAGGACGGGGCCGAGAAGAACAATGTGGAGACCGCCTTCTGGCAGGAAGAGCAGGCCGACGGCACGCTGCTGTCCCGCTCCGAGGCGGTGGTCTTCGATCTGGACGGCCTGGCCTACGGCATCAGCCTCAGCTTCCTCAACCTCTACAAGGCCGACAGCGGCAGCGAAGGCTCGGACGAGCGCGCCCTGATTGCCTACTACAACGGAGACACGCTGGTGTACTCCGCGGAAGTGCGCGCGGACAGCCCGGACGGGCAGGCGCAGACCGAGATCCTGGCCGCGGACTACATCGCCCAGGGCTTCGACCGGGTGGTTGTCACCGCCCTGGACAACGGGGCCGGCGCGGGCCAGGACAACAGCGACTTCACCCTGGAGAGTGTCAGCCTGGTCACCATGGATGACGCCATCCTGACCAGGACCGGCACGGTCACGGCCGAAAGCGGCGCCGACGGCTGGCTCTCGGACGAGGCCGCCACCGCGGCCCTGGACTACAGCACGGACAGCGCGGACTGGGACACCATGACCGTGCTCCTGGCCGACGGCACAGTGGCCGAGGCCGATCAGGGCAGCGGGCAGCTCACGGCCGTCATTGCGGGGGCCGACGGAGAAGAGACAGACCTCTTCACGGTGATCCTGAGCGCCGACGGCAGCTGGCGCTTCGCGCAGCACACGGCCTTCGCGGTCTGGGACGAGGCGTCCGCGGACTGGGCCGGCTCGTATGACATCGCCTTTGTCAGCGCGGCCGACAGCGACGGCGACACCGCCGCGGCGGTGCAGACCGTGGCCCTGGCCGAAAGCGACGCCCTGGATGCGGCCATCGCGGCCTTTGCGGCCGATCTCGCGGACACGGCTTTGGCTGCCGTTTCCGCCCCGGCCGACGGGAGTCCGACAGGTGACGGTCTTTATGCGGACAGCCTGTTCGCCGATCTCTTCGGCGCTCTTGACGAAAACGCGGCCGGCAGCCTGACCGGCGACCTTGCCGATGACCTCGCCGGCGATGCGGAGAGCGCCCTGGCCGAAAGTCCGGTCGGCAGTCTGACCGATGCCCAGGCCGGCTCCGACAGCGCGGCGGACATGCCCGCCGGCGCGGAGGATCTGGTCCTTGCCTGGATGGATGCCGGCGATGCCGGGGCGTACTGCGCGGCGGACGCCGCGGCCTCCCTGGCCGTGTGCGCGGCCGAGGCGGACATGCAGCAGGCCGCCCTCCTTGCCGAGTGCGCCGGCTGACGAGCCCCGAACAGTTTCCCCTTCCCATGGCGGCGGGCAGGGAGGAGGGTGGTCCTCCCGGCTCCGCCGCCCTGCACGGCATGCGCGCCCTCTGTCCCGACCGGGACAGGGGGCTTTCTGTGTCCTGTCCGGGCTGAAGGAAGAGCCGGGGGGCCGGTACGGTGGGACGTTCGCGTCCGGCCAGGTCGTCCCGCGCGCCGGGCATCGGCATCCTGACGGCAGCCGGACAGCATTACAATGACGCGGCATGCGCAGTCTGCCTCCGGATGGGACATGGAAAAGGCGGAAGAATCGGCTGTCACAGCTTTGTGACATATGAAAGCGAACTGTTTTCGGAAAAAATTGTTTTTGATTATTGTCATG
>JAUNSE010000314.1 GCA_030539415.1 Desulfovibrionaceae bacterium | reverse complement strand
GGGACTCTGTCAGGCCGTTCATGGGCAAGAGCAAGTTCGAATTCCGCCTTTTCGGACGGGCCTACTTTGGCAGAAAGACGGAGATAGAGCTCTACGGCCGCGAGCTCAGAGGCTATGTCTACGTTGACCTGAACAGGGCCGCGCGGGGCGCTGCGGCCTATGAGCGTTGCGCTCCCGAGGAGGTCGGGGAGATGGGCGGCTTCAAGCGCGACTGGCTGTCGGTCAGGTTCGGCTTCTTTGCGCTGGTCTCGACACGGGACGAGCAGCCCGGGGACATGCTGGCGTCCTTTCTTTCAGCCCTCTCCCTGCATGCCGGACTGGCGGAAGGGGGCAGGGGGCAGCTCCCTGACGAACTCTGGGATGCCGAGGCGGAGCGGGGCAGAATTCTGTTCAGCATGCTTGCGGAAAGCGCGCTCGGGCATGTGCGCCGCAGGATGACTGACGCCGGGCCGCTGTCCGCGGCAGCGGGCGGGCCTGCCGGTGATGGCCGGCCGGATCCTGCCGTCCTGTGGGAGCGCACTCAAGACCTGTTCTGTCTGGACAATGGTTCGGGCCTCGCTCTTGTGGACGCTCCGTCCCCTGCGGCTGCCGACTGCTTCGCCCTGCTCGGCGAGAAGGTGCCTGCCGCGCTGGACCTTGAAGCATTCAGACGGAAACTCGGCTTCCGCTGATTTTTCTGTCCGGAAGAACGGAATGCAAAGAGGCGCCGCCCCTGCCCACGGCAGGAGACGGCGCCTCTGAAAGTGCGTCGGCCGGAGACTAGCCCTTGGCGTGCTCCAGCAGTTCCTTGCGGGTGAAGAGGGACTGCAGCTTGTAGCCGTTCTTCTCCAGCTGCTCCCTGCCGCCTTCCTCGCGGTCGAGGATGGTGCAGACAGCCACGATTTTGAGACCGGACAGCTCGATGCGCTGGCAGGCCTTCAGCAGCGAGCCGCCGGTGGTGACCACGTCTTCGAGCACCACAACCGGATCACCGGGCTTGAGGTTGGCCAGGCCCTCCACAAACTGATTGGTTCCGTGGCCCTTCGCCTCCTTGCGGACGAGCAGACCCTCGAGAGGGGCGCCTTTTTCCCAGGAGATGACGGTGGTGGCGGAGACAAGCGGGTCGGCGCCCATGGTCATGCCGCCAACGGCCTTGATGGCCGTGCCCTGCTCGCGCAGGCCGGCAATGACATCGTAGAAGAGATTGCCGATGAGCCAGGCGCCTTCGGCGTCCAGAGCCGTCACGCGGCAGTCGAAGTAATAGTCGCTCTGTCTGCCGGAGGCGAGCAGGAAGGAGCCTTCCTTGTAGGACTTTTCAACCAGGATGCGGGCAAGGCGTTTCTTGAGTTCGATTTGCATGGCGTTTCTCCGGCCTCTCCTGCCATGCGGCAAGAAAGGCCTCCTCTGGGTGAAATTGGGGAATTCTACTCGGCGCCAAAGACGCGTTTGTAGACGGTGTCTTCGTAGCGCAGATAGAATTTGGGATCAAAAAGCTCGTCGAGCTTGGCCGGACCGAGCACCTTCTGCATCTCGGCGTCCTCGCGGACCAGCTGCGGGAAGGAGGTGCGGGTCTGCCAGGACTGCATCGCCAGTTTCTGCACGGCCACATAGGATTCCTGGCGCGGATGGCCGCTGTCGATAAGGGCGGTCAGCACGCGCTGGGAGAAGTAGAGGCCGAAGGAGCAGTCCATGTTGCGCTGCATGTTGTCGGGATGGACAACTAGATTGGTCAGCAGGGTGTTCAGGCGGTTGAGGGCGTAGTCGGCCAGAATGGTGGAGTCGGGCATAATCACGCGTTCAACCGAGGAATGGCTGATGTCGCGCTCGTGCCACAGGGCCTGGTTTTCCAGCGAGGCCATGGCATTGGTGCGCAGCAGCCTGGACAGGCCGCAGAGGTTCTCTGCGGAAATGGGGTTCTTCTTGTGGGGCATTGCTGAGGAGCCCTTCTGCCCCTTGGCGAAGCCTTCCTCCACTTCCAGCACTTCGGTGCGCTGCAGGTGGCGGAGCTCGACGCAGATGCGCTCTATGCCGCCGCCGAGAATGGCCAGGGCGGTGAAGTAGTGCGCGTAGCGGTCGCGCTGCACGATCTGCGTGGAATGCGGATCCACCCTGAGGCCGAGCAGGGACAGGGCGGCCTTTTCCACATCGGGCGTCACAATGGTGTAGGTGCCCACGGCGCCGGAGATCTTGCCCACGCGGATGTCTTCGATGGCGGCGGCGAAGCGCTCGCGGCTGCGGGCGAATTCGGCGTAGAAGCCGGTCATCTTGAGGCCGAAGCTGACGGGCTCGGCATGGATGCCATGGGAGCGGCCCATGCAGAGAAGGCCCTTGTAGCGCTCGGCCATGCCCTTCAGCGTGGCCAGGACCTTGTCCATGTCCTCGAGGATGAGCTTGCCGGCCTGCACGAGAAGCAGGCTGCCGGCCGTGTCAACGATGTCGGAGGAAGTGCATCCCAGGTGCACGAAGCGGGCGTCAGGGCCGATTTTCTCTTCGAGAGAGGTGATGAAGGCGATGACGTCATGGCGCGTGGTTTCCTCGATTTCGAGGATCCTGTCCACGTCGATTTCGGCCCTGTCGATGATGTTCTGCAGGGACTCGGCGGGAATTCTTCCTTCCTCGGCCCACGCCTTGCAGACGGCTATTTCCACGTCAAGCCAGGCTTTGTAGCGGTTTTCCAGTGTCCAGATTTTGCCCATTGCGGGTCTGGTGTAGCGATCTATCATCGAATTGCTCCCATGCGGGCCGGCACTGATGCCGGAAGACAGGTGGGGTCGGGGCCTGGGCGGCGGCTATTTCGAGGCCGGAGCGGCCGGTGAACTGGCAGACGACGAAGCGGAGGAGGCGCCTGCGGAGGAAGAACCGGAAGAGGCCGCGCTGGAGGTGGAGGCGCTACTCTCGCCGCCGGCAGGTTTGGCGGAGGTGGTGGAATGGGACGAACTGGAATGTCCGGAGCTGGACTCGTCCTTGACGCCCTTGCGGTATCCGTAGTCGGTCACATACCAGCCGCCGCCTTCCAGAACAAAGGAAGTGGAAGACATGATGCGGGGCGAGAGCGTGCCGCAGTCGGGGCAGGGTTCCTGGGGATGATCCTCGGTGATATGGGACCACTCCTCAAAAATTTTTTCGCATTTCGGGCAGCGATATTCGTAGATAGGCATTGAAATTGGCCTCCCTTGCGAGAGGAATCACTTATGAAAGGGTATTCCTGACAAAAGCAGACGGGCAATTAGTGCAAGAAGTCTGCCGCCCCCTGGGGCGGCAGACTTGAAAAATGAACCAACAGGCTATCGTGAAAGGCCGAAGAACCGGGATTAGTCCTTCTTGTTCTTGGCTTCGTGAATGCGCTG
>JAUNSE010000313.1 GCA_030539415.1 Desulfovibrionaceae bacterium | reverse complement strand
GTGAGCGCGGGCTGCAGCACCCTGGTGTCGCTCATGGCCTTTTCGTCGCCCTCCCAGCAGATTTCGCGCAGAGGCAGACCGCTGATGGACTCGGCCTTCTTCCAGATATCCATGGCCGCGGAATCGGCATCGGCCACATCGCGGCCCATGCCGGCAGTCTGGGCGCCCTGTCCGGGGAAGAGAAGAGACATTGCACGCATAATTGCGGAACTCCTTGCTGTTCTTGGATGAAATGCTTGATTTGTCAGGGATAATCCGTTGTTTTTTACAGGATTCCGGCAGGTCTTGCAAGTTGCGGGGAACAGCGCCGCTTCCGGCTGACAGGCCGTGCGCGCGCGATTTGCGCGGCGCGGCATCCCGTGTCCCTGCTCCCGATGGATCCTATCACAGACAGGCTCCGCGGAAAACACCGCCCGGCCCCGAATCCGGCCGCGGCCCGGAAAACGGCGGCGGGCCGGCGCATCCCCTCCAATCGAGAGGACATGCCGGCCCGTGGCTTGGGCGGCCCATGCCGCTTTCGTCAGAAACGTGCGCCCGAAGGCGCCGGAAAGCCTAGATGTCGTACTTCACCTGGCCGATCCAGGAGACAATCTTCGGGTCATAATGGGAGAAGAAGCAGGATTCGCCCGTGTCCAGGGCGGTGATGCGGGCCATTTCGGCATCGTCCAGCTCGAAATCCATGATATTGAAGTTCTCCTCGATGCGCTCCCTGCGCACGGACTTGGGAATGGCCACCACATTGCGCTGCACAAGCCAGCGCAGCACGATCTAGGCGACGGAGCGGCCGCGGGCTTCGGCCAGGGCCTTCAGCTCGGGATTGGCGAAGAGATTGTTGCGGCCCTCGGCAAAGGGGCCCCAGGACTCGATCTGCACATGCTGCTCCTCCATGAAGGCCTGATCGTCGCGGCGCTGGCAGAAGGGGTTGACCTCCACCTGATTGACGGCCGGGGCCACCCTGTTGTGCAGGATGAGGTCCACCAGGCGGTCGTTGCGGAAGTTGCTGACGCCGATGGCGCGCACGCGGCCCTCTGCCAGCAGCTCCTCCATGGCCCGCCAGGAGCCGTAGTAGTCGCCGAAGGGCTGGTGAATGAGGTAGAGGTCCAGATAGTCCAGGCCCAGGCGGTCCAGGGACTTCCGGAAGGCCTTCTTCGCGGACTCGTAGCCCGCGTCCTGCACCCAGAGCTTGGTGGTCACGAAAAGATCCTGGCGGTTCACGCCGCTCTTTCGTATGGCGCTGCCCACGGCCTCCTCGTTCACATAGGCCGCGGCCGTGTCGATGGAGCGGTAGCCCACGGCCAGGGCATCGAGCACGGCCCGCTCGCACTCGGCCGCGTTCTCAATCTGAAAGACGCCGAAGCCGAGCTTCGGCATTTCCACACCGTTGTTCAGAGTGACATACTGCATGTTCCTTCTCCTCTGCTGCGCGGACAGCGTCCGCTTCTTTGTGACTGCTGCACCTGCACGGACTGCAGGTTGGAAGCAAAAAAAATCAAAGACTTCTGGTTAAAAAATTCTTTTGTGCAAAACGCCGGTCGGACTGAAGCGCGCCCCGGGCCTGCGGATACCGGGAGCGCAGGGGCCGATGCCGGCTGCCGGCCAGGCTTGCGGAAAAATCTGCCTGACAGATTCCTCCCGAAGGCCGCAGGCCGCCGCATCGGGCCAGGGGCGCGCCGCGCAGGCCCCTCTCCGCGAGCCGGCGCGCAAATATCAGCAATTTCAAAATATTATAAAGGATGTAAGTAAAAAACATTTGAATTTCAACGTATTGCGGCATAAATGCAAAATTGTACCAAAAGAATGCCAGACACCTGATATTCTTGAAAAAAATTAATGTTTACACAAAAACACATACTTGGAAAGAATACGGCAATACGCTAAGAAAAACGCTTCCCCGGCGGAGGCGGTTGCTCACGAGCGACTTTATCCGCAGCCGCCGCAAGGAGGTCGACATGGCTGGCACACTGTATTTTCTGGGAAGCGCGGCCCTGCTTCTGCTTGGCTACTTCGTGTATGGCGCATTTATAGAAAGGGTCTTCGGAGCCGACGCAAGCCGTCCCACGCCTGTTCAGCAGCGGCAGGACGGTGTCGATTTCCAGAAGATGCCGCGCTACAAGATTTTTCTCATCCAGTTTCTGAACATTGCCGGCCTCGGACCTGTCGTCGGCACCATTCTGGGCGCGCTGTACGGTCCCGCCGCCCTGCTGTGGGTGGTGTTCGGCAGCATTTTTGCCGGCGCGGTGCACGATTACTGCTCGGCCATGATGTCCCTGCGCAGCGGCGGCGCGTCCTATCCCGAACTCGTCGGCAGAAGCTTCGGCAAGTATGTCCGGCGCTTCATGGATGTGTTCACCATCATCTTCCTGATCATGGCGGGCTCCGTTTTCGCGCTCGGCCCGGCACAGCTGCTGGCCAGCATGACGCCGTGCAGCCTGCTCTTCTGGTCGGCGGTCATTTTCGCCTACTACTTCCTCGCCACCGTCATGCCCATCGACATGATCATCGGCCGCATCTATCCCTACTTCGGCCTGCTGCTGCTTCTGACAACGCTGGCCCTTGCCGCTGCGCTGCTCGTCGGCGACAAGCCCATCCTGCCCAATCTGGACTTTTTCACCAACGTCAATCCCAGAGGGCTGCCCATGTGGCCGCTGCTGTTCGTGACCATCTCCTGCGGCGCCATTTCCGGCGTCCACGCCACGCAGTCCCCGCTCATGACGCGCTGCGTGGCCAGCGAGAAGGACTGCCGCCTCCTCTTCTACGGCCCCATGATCGCCGAGGGTCTCATCGGCCTCATCTGGGTCACCCTGGGCCTGTCCTTCTATGAATCGTCCGAGGCGCTGCAGCAGGTCATCAGCACCGGTTCCCCGATGCTGGTGGTCAAGCAGGTCGCCATGGAGATGCTCGGCTCCGTGGGCGGCATCCTGGCCATACTGGGCGTGATTGTGCTGCCCATCTCCTCCGGCGACACGGCCTTCCGCGCCGTGCGCCTGCTTGCGGCCGACGCCCTGCAGATGGATCAGCGCCCCGTCGGCAGGCGCCTGCTGCTTTCCGTCCCGTTCTTTGCCGCCGGCATTCTGCTGACGCAGGTCGATTTCGGCGTCATCTGGCGCTACTTCGGCTGGATCAATCAGGTCATGTCCAGCGTCACCCTGTGGGCCATCTCCATCTATCTGGCCCGTCACGGCCGTCTGTACTGGGTCAGCGCCATTCCCGGCGTCTTCATGACCGCTGTCTGCGTGACCTATCTGTGCAGTGCCGGGATAGGCCTCGGCATGGACATGACCATTTCCACCGCCATCGGCGTGGCCGCGTCCTTCTTCTGCCTGCTCGCCTTCCTGAAGTACATACGCGGCCATCGCGGCGAG
>JAUNSE010000312.1 GCA_030539415.1 Desulfovibrionaceae bacterium | reverse complement strand
CGAGCTTTTCTCGGAAGACCATTTTCAGAAGCGCATGCAGGCAGAGATTGACGCCGTCCTCAAGGGACAGCGCTCACCGGCCTGCTGATGGAGCACCCACCCATGACTACATCTCTTTCCTGCTTCAAGGCCTACGATGTGCGCGGCAAAGTGCCGCAGGTACTCAATGAAAAGGTCGCCTATGCTGTCGGCAAGGCCTTTGCCATGCGGTTCGGAGCAAAGTGCGTGGTGAGCGGCCATGATGCCAGACTGTCCGGTCCTTCGCTTCAGAAGGCACTGATGGCCGGCCTTGAAGCCGGCGGAGTCAGACCGGTCGACATCGGTCTCTGCAACACCGAAGAGATTTACTACGCCTCGGCCCTGAGGGACGGGACAAATCTGTGCTTTGATGGCGGTATCATGGTGACAGGCTCGCACAATCCGGCCGACGAGAACGGACTCAAGTTCGTTCGCGGCGGCGCCATTCCTGTCAGCGGAGACACGGGGCTCAATGATGTCCGCGACCTTGCAGCCGGAATACTTGCCACGGATGCGGAGTTTCCGGCAAAGCCGAAAGATGTGGAGCTTGCCGACTTCAGGGACGGATATCTTGACTTTGTCTGCCGGACGGCCCCTCTGTCTTCGTCCGCGGCCGGCAACAGGCGGCGCAGGCTCAAGATTCACATTGACCCGGGCAATGGATGCGGCGGTCTGCTGGCCCGACCTCTGTGCGAGCGTCTGGGACTGGACTGGACCGGCGCCAATCTCAATCCCGACGGCACGTTCCCCAACGGCGTCCCGAACCCGCTGCTGCCAGAGAAGCGGGCCGAGACGGCTGCCGCAGTTCGCGCCCATAAGGCCGACATGGGCATAGCCTGGGATGGCGATGCGGACAGATGCTTCTTCTATGATGAGGAAGGACGCTTTCTGGAGGGCTACTATCTGGTCGGCCTCCTGGCCGAGGCCATGCTGAAGCAGCATCCGGGCTCCAAAATCATCCACGACCCCAGACTCTGCTGGAATACAATAGACATCGTCTCCAGTCTGGGCGGCATACCCGTGCAGTCCAAGACCGGTCATGCCTTCATCAAAGAGCGCATGCGCGCCGAGGATGCCGTCTACGGCGGCGAAATGAGCGCACACCACTACTTCAGGGAATTTGCCTACTGCGATAGCGGAACGCTGCCGTGGCTGCTTGTGGCAGGGCTTCTCTGCACCGATGAGCGCACACTCGGCGAGCGCGTCCATGAACGGGAAAAGCTGTATCCCTGCAGCGGGGAAATCAACTCCCGCGTGGAAGACGCCGCGGCTGTCATGCAGACTGTGCAGAAGCGATATGCCGCGCATGCGGTTGCCGAAGAGCATGTTGACGGACTCAGTATGACCTTTGACAAGTGGCGCTTCAACCTTCGCTCTTCCAATACCGAACCCCTGCTTCGCCTCAATGTTGAATCCAGGGGAGACAAGTCCCTTATGGAAGATCGGACTTCCGAACTCCTCGAACTTATAAGAAAATAACAGAGTATACAGGATAAGATATGAAATGCACACCGGTTATATTGAGCGGCGGCAGTGGTACGCGTCTGTGGCCTCTGTCTCGCAGCAGCCACCCCAAACAGTTTATCGAATTTAAGCCTGGACAGAGCCTCTTTGCCATGGCTCTTTCAAGAGCAGCCAGGGCATGCGGCAATTGCGCTCCCATAGTGGTTTCAAATGAGACCTATCGCTTTTATGTGGCCGGCTTCCTGAGTCAGGCGAAGACGCAGGGCAAAATCCTCCTCGAACCCTCTGCTCGCAATACGGCGCCCGCCATCGCGCTGGCCGCGCTGGCAATACTGGAGGAAGAGGACGCCCTGATGCTGGTGCTCCCGTCGGACCATCTCATTCGGGACGACGAGTATTTTGCCGGCGTGGTCGCAAAGGCAAGCGTCTCCGCCGAAAAGGGCCATTTTGTAACCTTCGGGGTGGTCCCCACCAAGCCGGAGACGGGCTACGGCTACATCCAGCAGGGCGAGGCCCTGCCTGAGGAAGGAAGTTTCGCAGTCGCGAGATTTGTGGAGAAACCGCCGCTGGCGGATGCCGAAGCCATGCTGGCAGACGGCCGCTATCTCTGGAACAGCGGCATGTTTCTGGTGAAGGCCTCGCGCTACATGGAAGAGCTGGAGCGATTTGCTCCCGAGATTGCGGTTGCCTGCAGGAAAGCCTGGGCCGGCAAAACAATTGACGGAGCCTTTGTCAGACCTGACAAAAAGCTCTTTGAGCAGGCCCCGGCCATATCCGTTGACTACGCCGTCCTTGAAAAGACCGATCAGACCTCCGTCTGCCGCTTCAACTCGCAGTGGAATGACATGGGAACCTGGGAGGCGCTGTATCAGGCCGGCGAAAGGGACGAGAACGAGAATGTCACCCATGGCGATGTGATGCTGGAGAATTCGTCAGGCTGCTTTGTCTACAGCCAGAATCACCTCATTGCCGCTCTGGATTTGCAAGATATTGATGTCATAGAGACAGACGACGCTGTTCTCGTTGCGCCGAGGCAGTCGCATCAGCGCATCAAGGTTATAGTCGACAGACTGAAGCAGCAGGGCAGGCCCGAGTATCAGAACCACCCTGTTGTCTACAGACCATGGGGCAAGTTCGAGAGTCTGACCAGTGCCGAGCGCTTTCAGGTCAAGCGCATCACGGTCAAACCTGGCGGTACGCTTTCACTTCAGAGGCACTATCACAGGGCCGAGCACTGGATTGTCGTGAGCGGGACGGCTCAGGTTACCGTCGGAGAGAAGGAACTTCTGCTGACGCCGAATCAGTCCGTCTATATCCCCATTGGAGAAAAACATAGACTGCGCAATCCAGGGAAAATTGACCTTGATATCATTGAAGTTCAGTCGGGAGATTATCTTGGCGAGGACGATATCGAGCGATTTGAAGATGTCTACGGGCGAAACAGTAACTCCTGATAAATTTTGTTTGGAAAATTGCCATAATGAGTATTGAAAATATCCTGAAGCAGATTTGGAAGCGCAGCCCTGTATGTGTGAGAAATCTAATTCTGTCCATAATGTCATCACGCATAGGTACGCATGACCCGAAGGCGCCTGAATCCCCGCTCTACGTCTTGGGAGCATTTGCGAGCAGTTCAGGGCTAGCTGAAGGAGCGCGCCTCTATGCAGCCGCAAGGCGTCGTGAGGGGAGAGAGGTTATCTGTCTGGACATTACCCAGGCCATGAGACAGAGAACAGATCTGAAAGAGTCTTTGGATGGTGTGGTTGCTTTTGAAAGTAGAAACATGTTGTCCCTCCTAGGGACAATAGTTGTTCACGCCAATCCGCCGCAGTTTCAGTTAGTACTGCTGAAGCTCGGATCTGAATTTCTTCGTAATAAACGTATAG
>JAUNSE010000311.1 GCA_030539415.1 Desulfovibrionaceae bacterium | reverse complement strand
AGCAGCTGTGCACCTCCATCTTTCTCGACGACTTCATGCGCATCGTGGAGGAGTCCGAGCCCGTCGCGCCCGGCGCGGCCGAACAGCCCTCTCCCGACGAGGCCGGAACGCCCTCCGGCGTGTCGGGCCGGCCGGCCGGAACGGCCTGACGCACTCCCTTCCCCGTCCGGCGGCCGGGACGGCGCCGTGACACGGTTCCGGCCGCCGCGCGGGACAGTTCCCGACACGGACTTTACCGCTTTCAGCAGCATTCACCAGGACAGACCTCAAGGTTCGGAGTATCTCCATGCGTTTCATTCAGCTTTCAGCCGCAAGCACAGCCCTCCTCGCCTGCCTCGCCCTCGCGGGCGGCTGCGAGGAGCAGACAAGGACGGAGCAGCCCCGCCTCGTGAAGACCATGGTCGCCGCAGCCTCCGCGGACGCGGCCCATCCGTCGCTCACGGGCCAGGTCAACGCCCACACCTATGTCTCGGCCTCCTTCCGCGTCTCGGGCCAGATCACAAGGCGTCTGGTCTCGGCCGGCGACCGCGTGGCAAAGGGCCAGCCCCTGGCCGAGCTTGACGACACCATTCTGAGGAACACCCTGCGCTCCGCCCAGGCCGAAGTGGCCGCCTCCCAGGCCGCGCTGGTCCAGGCCGATCAGCACGCCGCCCGCGTGCGCGGCCTGCTGAAGGAGCGCGCCGTCTCCAAGGAGTCCTCGGAGAGCGCCATCCGCCAGCTCAAGTCCGCCAGGGCCCAGCTCGCCGCCTCGAAGGCCCAGCAGGCCTCGGCCGAAGAGCAGCTGGGATACGCCGTGCTCTATGCCGAGGCGGACGGCGTCATCGTGGAGCGCTACGCCGAGAGCGGCGAGGTGGTCGCCGCGGGCCAGGCCGTGTACCGCATCGCCCTGGACGGAGGGCGCGATGCCGTCTTCGATCTGCCCGACCGCCTCTTCGAGGCCGTCTCCCCGGGCAGCGTCATGCAGGTCTGCCTGGACCGCCGCCGCGGCATCTGCTCCGCGGCCGAGGTCTACGAGGTGAGTCCCGAGGCCGACTCGGCCACCAGAACCTACCGCACCAAGGCCCGCATCGCCGAACCGCGGGACATGGATCTCGGCGCAACCCTGGTTGGCCGCCTCGAGGGCTCCGAAACCGCCATCCGCCTGCCCGCCTCAGCCCTGTGCAGTGTCGAGGGGCAGCCCTCGGTCTGGGTGGTGGACACGCAGGCCCTGACCGTCTCCCTGCGCCCCGTCGAAATCGGCGCCTATTCCACCGACAGGGTCGTCATCCGCTCGGGCCTTGCCGAGGGCGACGTGGTTGTCACGGCAGGCGTGCAGCTCCTGCGCGAGGGCCAGACAGTGAGGATGCGCTAAATGGGCCGCTTCAATCTCTCCCAGTGGGCCATCGAGCATCAGACGCTGATGGTCTTCTTCATGATTCTCATCTTCGGCGCGGGCGTGGGCTCCTACTTCCGCCTGGGCCAGAACGAGGATCCCAACTTCACGATTCAGACCATGGTGGTCAAGGCCTATCTGCCCGGCGCCTCCATGGAGGAGACCACAAGGCAGCTCACCGACCGTCTGGAAAAGAAGCTGCAGGAGACCCCGAACCTCGAGTACCTGAAGTCCTACACCACTCCCGGCGAGACGACCATCTTCGTGACCCTGATGCCCAGCACGCAGGCGGAGGACGTGCCGGACTGCTGGTACCAGGTGCGCAAGAAGATGACCGATCTCGCGCCCGAGCTTCCGGCCGAGACGCTCGGCCCCTACTTCAACGACGAGTTCGGCGATGTCTACGGCATCATCTACGCCTTCACGGCCGACGGCTTCACGCACAGGGAGCTCAAGGATCATGTGGAGGAGATCCGCAGGGAGCTTCTGCGCGTGCAGGACGTGGCCAAGATCACGACCATAGGCGATCAGGAGGAGAAGTACTATGTGGAGTTCTCCCCGCACACCCTGGCCACGATGGGCATCAGCCGCTCGGCCATCATCGCCGCCGTCACGCGGCAGAACGCCCTGACTCCATCCGGCGTGGTGGACACGGGCGAGGAGCGCATCAGCGTGGAGACCACGGGCCGCTTCGACAGCCTGGAGGATCTGGCCGGCGTGACCATCTACGCCGGCGACCGCAGGGTGCGCCTCTCCGACATCGCCAAGGTCACCCGCGGCTACGCCGACCCTCCGAGCACCCTCTTCCGCTACAACGGCACCGATGCCATCGGCCTCGGCGTGTCCATGAGAAACGGCGGCGACGTGCTGCAGCTGGAGAAGAACATGGCGAAGGCCATGGAGCAGATCATCGCCAATCTGCCCCTGGGCATAGAGGCGCATCTGGTCTCCAACCAGCCGAGCGTGGTGCGCATGGCCGTGCACGACTTCATGAAGACCCTCTTCGAGGCCGTGGTCATCGTCCTCGTGCTGAGCTTCCTGTCCCTGGGCCTGCGCGCCGGCGCGGTGGTGGCCTTCTCCATTCCCTTCGTGCTGGCCCTGACCTTTGTGGGCATGTATCTCATGAACATCGACCTGCAGCGCGTGTCCCTGGGCGCCCTCATCATCTCCCTGGGCCTGCTGGTGGACGATGCCATGATCACCATCGAATCCATGGTCTCGCGCCTGGAAAGGGGCTGGAAGCTGAAGGAGGCCGCCTGCTACGCCTACACGGCCACGGCCTTTCCCATGCTGACCGGCACCCTGGTCACCATCTGCGGCTTCATCCCCATCGGCCTCACCAGGTCCATGGCCGGCGAGTACTGCTTCTCGCTCTTCGCCGTCGTGGCCATGTCCCTGCTCTTCTCGTGGTTCGTGGCCGTGCTCTTCGCCCCGCCGCTGGGCATGAAGGTGCTCTACGAGGGCTACCGGCCCAAGGACGTGGGCTCGAAGAAGCTGCAGCGCTTCTTTGAACTCATGCTGATGGCGGCCATCCGCCACCCGAAGAAGACCGTCGCCGTGACCGTGGCCGTCTTCGCCCTCTCCATAGCCGGCATGCAGACCGTGCCCGTGCAGTTCTTCCCACAGTCCGAGCGCCCCGAGCTGCTTGTGGACATGATGCAGCGCCAGGGCCAGTCCATCACCTCCACCGACAGAATCTCGAAGCGCGTTGACGAATGGCTGGCCGCCGACCCGGACGTGGACCACTGGTCCTCCTATGTGGGCCGCGGCGCCATCCGCTTCTACCTGCCTCTGGACGAGCAGCTGCCCAACAACAGCTTTGCCCAGACCGTGGTCATCACCAGCGGCACCGAGGCCAGGGCCAGGGTGCAGGAGCGGCTGCGCGCGAAGTTCGCCGAAGAGTTCCCCGAAGTGCTCGCCAGAGTCACGCCCATGGAGATGGGCCCGCCGGTGGGCTGGCCGCTGGGCTACCGCGTGAGCGGAAAGGATCCCCGCCAGGTC